>NZ_NCUI01000024.1:300000-554763 GCF_002096435.1 Streptococcus oralis subsp. oralis | reverse complement strand
AGAGACAGGTCGTGAGGTGAAATCAAACACAATCACTACTCCAGCAGTAGACGAAGTTGTCGAAGTTGGAACTAAGAAAGTAGTAGCCCCAGTTGTAACGACTAAGGAAGAAACGAAAACAGAAGATGTTGCTTTCCAAACTAAGGAAGTAACAAATCCAGATCTTCCAGAAGGAAGTCGTCAAGTGAAGACAGCTGGTAAGAAGGGTGTTCGTACGATTGTTGAAACTGTCACTTACACAGACGGTGTTGAAACAGGTCGTGTTGAGAAATCAAACACAATCACTACTCCAGCAGTAGACGAAGTTGTCGAAGTTGGAACTAAGAAAGATACTGTAACAACAGGGAACCAAGCTGAAAGCACTAAGAAAGAAGAAACTGCAAGCCAAGATAAGAAAGTTCTACCAAGCACAGGTACAGCTTCTACCAGTCTTCTTTCAATGATTGGTTTATTTATCGCCGGTCTAGTCGGCTTTGTCGTTCGTAAGAAGGACTAAGGCTCTCTAATTGTACAAAAGCATCTTTTGTACGAGAAATACTAAAAAGAACCCAGAATTTATTCTTGGGTTCTTTCTTTATAAATTAAAACGAATTACTATGGATAAGTTGTTAGAAACAATATCTTGTTATGGAATTTGTAGAGTAGTATGAGTCTATTCTAGCTTGAAAGAATGGTTAACCAATTTTAAACTAGTTCATTGATAGAAGTAAAATCTCTACCCAGGCCTTGGGCAACTGGGAGGCTGGTCAAGTAACCTTGATAAGTGGTCACACCTTGACGCAAGCCTTCATCTTCAGCAATTGCTTGTGCGAATCCTTTGCCAGCCAGAGCTTCGATATAAGGAAGAGTGACATTGGTTAGGGCGATAGTAGAAGTACGGGCAACCGCACCAGGGATATTGGCAACGGCATAGTGGAGAACACCGTATTTTTCATAGACAGGTTCATCGTGCGTTGTCACACGGTCAGCTGTCTCGATAACGCCACCTTGGTCAACGGCAACGTCAACAATGACAGAGCCTGGATGCATTTGTTTGACCATCTCATCTGTCACCAATTTCGGTGCTTTGGCACCAGGGATGAGAACTGCACCAATCACCACATCAGCATCTCTCACACTTGCTTCGATGTTGAATGAATTAGACATAAGAGTTTGAATTTGGTTTCCAAAGACTTCTTCTAGTACCGAGAGACGCTTCGCACTGATATCTAAAATAGTCACTTGAGCACCAAGACCAAGGGCGATGCGGGCAGCATGTGTACCGACGACACCACCACCGATGATGGTTACTTTTCCTTTTGGAACACCTGGTACACCACCAAGTAAAACACCAGAGCCACCAGCTTGCTTAGTAAGGAAGTGAGCTCCGATTTGAACAGACATACGACCTGCAACCTCACTCATAGGAACGAGGAGCGGTAGTTGTCCTTGATTGTCACGAACAGTTTCATAGGCAATTCCTGTTGTTTTTGCTACTAACATAGCATCTGCTAATTCTGGTGCAGCGGCCATGTGCAAGTAGGTGAAGAGGAAAAGATCGTCGCGCAAATAACCGTATTCAGAAGCTAGTGGTTCTTTTACTTTCACGACTAACTCGGCAGCCCATGCTTCTGCAGCAGTAGCGACAATCTCAGCTCCTTGCTTTTGATAGTCCGCATCAGTAAATCCTGAACCGAGACCAGCATTTGATTCGATGAGGACATGATGCCCGCGACTGACTAAACTATGGACGCCAGCAGGAGTGAGGGCAACACGGTTTTCATTATTTTTAATTTCTTTTGGGATTCCGATTAACATAGAGATAACCTACCTTTCAATTGACAATCTTGTTTTGGTTGTCACATTCCAGTTCATAAATCAAAATGTGATGGTTTTATTGTATATGAAACCGCTTCAAAAATCAAGAAAAACTTGTCATTCAAATTTATTTATGCTAGACTAGTGAGAATCAAGCTCTAATGGAGGGAAAAGTATGGAATCATTATTTGTGAAATTTGCCCAGTATCCATCTATAGAAACGGAGCGTTTATTGCTCCGACCTGTAACCTTGAATGATGCAGAAGCTATGTTTGAGTATGCCTCAGACAGAGAAAATACACGCTACACTTTTCCAACAAATCAAAGCTTAGAAGAAACCAAGAACAACATCGCTCAGTTTTACTTGGCTAGTCCCTTGGGACGGTGGGGAATCGAACTAAAAAGCACTGGTCAGTTTATCGGAACTATTGACTTGCACAAGATTGATCCTGTTCTTAAGAAGGCAGCTATTGGTTATATTATCAATAAAAAGTATTGGAATCAAGGATTGACGGCAGAAGCCAATCGTGCCGTGATTGAACTGGCTTTTGAGAAGATTGGAATGAACAAGTTGACCGCTCTTCATGACAAAGACAATCCCGCATCTGGCAAGGTCATGGAGAAATCAGGTATGCGTTTTTCCCACGAAGAACCCTATGCCAGAATGGATAATAAAGAACCAGGTCGAATTATCACAAGAGTTCATTATGTCTTGACTAAGGAAGACTATTTTGCAAATAAATAAGCAGTTGAAAAGAAATTTTTGACTGTTTTTTCTTTCTCTTACGAATAACTTAAGAGAGGAGAAAATATGGAAGCAATTATCGAGAAAATTAAAGAGTATAGAATCATTGTCATTTGTGCTGGTTTGGGTTTGGCCTTGGGCGCATTTTTCCTACTAAAGCCAAGTTCACAAACATCTGTGAAAGAAACAAATTTGCAGACTGAAGTCTCGGCCGTTTCAAAGGATTCATCGTCTGAAAAAGAAGTGAAAAAGGAGGAAAAGGAAGAATCTCCTGAACAAGATCTGATCACAGTAGATGTCAAAGGTGCTGTTAAATCGCCAGGGATTTATGATTTGCCAGTAGGAAGTCGGGTTCATGATGCTGTTCAGAAGGCAGGTGGCTTGACAGATGAGGCAGATAGCAAGTCGCTCAATCTCGCTCAGAAAATCAGTGACGAGGCTCTTGTCTATGTTCCAACTAAGGGAGAAGAAGCAGCTAGTCAGCAGGCTACCTCTGGAACGTCTCCTTCGACAAGTAAAGATAAGAAGGTCAACCTCAATAAAGCTAGTCTGGAAGAACTCAAGCAGGTCAAAGGCTTGGGAGGAAAACGAGCGCAGGATATTATAGACCATCGTGAGGCAAATGGCAAATTCAAGTCGGTAGATGAATTAAAGAAAGTCTCTGGCATTGGTGCCAAAACGATAGAAAAGCTAAAAGATTATGTCACAGTGGATTAAGAATTTCCCTATCCCCCTAATCTATCTGAGTTTTCTGTTGCTCTGGCTTTACTATGCCATTTTTGGAGTATCCTATCTCGCACTGCTAGGTTTTGTGTTTTTGCTTGTCTGTCTCTTTTTCCAATTTCCTTGGAAATCGGCCGGTAAAGTTCTAGCGATTTGTGGAGTTTTTGGATTTTGGTTTCTGTTTCAAAACTGGCAACAGAGTCAAGCTAGTCAGAACCTAGTGGATTCTGTTGAAAGGGTACGGATTTTACCAGATACCATCAAAGTCAATGGAGACAGTCTGTCCTTTCGGGGCAAGGCTGAGGGCCGCACCTTCCATGTTTATTATAAGCTACAGTCAGAGGAGGAGAAAGAGCTCTTTCAGGCCTTAACAGACCTTCACGAGATAGAGCTAGAAGGAAAACTTTCTGAGCCTGAAGGGCAGAGAAATTTTGGTGGATTTGACTACCAAGCCTATCTAAAGACCCAGGGGATTTATCAGACACTGACTATCAAGAGCATCCAGTCACTTAAACAGGTTAGCAGTTGGGATATAGGAGAAAATCTGTCTAGTTTACGTCGAAAGGCTGTAGTTTGGATCAAGACGCACTTTCCAGACCCTATGCGTAACTACATGACGGGGCTCTTGCTGGGACATTTGGACACGGACTTTGAGGAAATGAATGAGCTCTATTCCAGTCTTGGAATTATCCATCTCTTTGCCTTGTCGGGTATGCAGGTGGGCTTCTTTATGGATGCCTTTAAGAAACTCCTCTTGCGATTGGGCTTGACCCAAGAAAACTTGAAGTGGCTAACTTATCCCTTTTCTCTTATCTATGCAGGTCTGACAGGATTTTCAGCTTCGGTCATTCGCAGTCTCTTGCAAAAGTTACTGGCCCAACATGGTGTTAAGGGCTTGGATAATTTTGCCTTGACGATCCTTGTCCTCTTTATCATCATGCCCAACTTTTTCTTGACAGCAGGAGGAGTCTTGTCCTGCGCATACGCTTTTATCTTGACTATGACAAGCAAAGAAGGGGAGGGGCTCAAGGCTGTTGCCAGAGAAAGTCTGGTCATTTCTTTGGGAATATTGCCCATTCTATCCTTTTATTTTGCAGAATTTCAGCCTTGGTCTATCCTTTTGACCTTTGTCTTTTCCTTTCTGTTTGATGTGGTATTCTTACCGCTTTTGTCCATCTTATTCATTCTGTCTTTTGTTTACCCAGTCACTCAGTTTAACTTTGTCTTTGAGTGGTTAGAGGGCGTCATTCGCTTGGTATCGCAGCTGGCAAGCAGGCCTCTGGTCTTTGGTCAACCCAACGCATGGTTTTTGATTCTACTGTTAGTTTCATTAGCCTTGGTCTATGACATGAGGAAAAACATCAAAAGACTAGCAGGAGTCAGTCTTTTTATTGTGGGTCTCTTTTTCCTTACCAAGCATCCACTTGAAAATGAAATTACCATGCTGGATGTTGGGCAAGGGGAGAGTATTTTCCTACGGGATGTAACTGGGAAAACTATTCTCATAGATGTTGGTGGTAAGGTAGAAGCTAGTAAGAAAATCCAAGCTTGGCAGGAAAAGGCGATGACCAGCAATGCCCAGCGAAACTTGATTCCCTATCTTAAAAGTCGAGGAGTAGATAAGATTGACCAGCTGGTTTTGACCAATACAGACAAGGAGCATGTTGGCGATTTGCTAGAAGTAACAAAGGCTTTCCATGTGGGCGAAATTTTAGTGTCAAAAGGAAGTTTGACACAGAAGGAATTTGTGGCAGAACTAGAAGCAAGCCAAACCAAGGTACGCAGTGTGACAGTAGGAGATAACTTGCTAATTTTTGGAAGTCAGTTAGAAGTCCTATCTTCAAGGAAAATTGGAGATGGGGATCGTGATGCTTCCCTGGTTCTTTATGGAAAACTCTTGGATAAGCACTTTCTCTTCACAGGAAATTTGAAAGAGAAGGGAGAGAAGGACTTGCTGAAGCATTATCCTGACCTAGAGGTGGATGTCTTGAAAGCGGGCCAACATGGTGCTAAAACCTCATCAGATCCAGTTTTCCTCGAAAAACTCAAACCAGAGATTACTCTCATTTCAGTTGGAAAAAACAATCGTGCGAAACTCCCCCATCAGGAAACCTTGACACGACTGGAAAATATCAAGAGTAAGATTTACAGAACTGACCAGCAAGGGGCTATCCGCTTTAAAGGATGGAATAGTTGGCGAATTGAAACGGTGCGATATAATAGATAAACTTTTTCGAAAAAATGACTTTTTATCTTGACAAGGGATAGAAAACTTGGTATCATATAAAAGTTGAGAAAAGCAGAAGTGAGAGCTTCTCGCCTTGTGACATCAAGTTGCCTGGCCCTACGGATGAAAAGTTTCTAAGAAACGCTATCATAACGTGCGGGCTTGTATTATTACGAGTCCGCTATTGTTTTTCTCTAATAATAAAAAAGAGGTGAAAACCATAGCAAAGCAAGACTTATTCATCAATGATGAAATTCGTGTACGTGAAGTTCGCTTGATCGGTCTTGAGGGAGAACAGCTAGGCATCAAGCCACTCAGCGAAGCGCAAGCATTGGCTGATAGTGCAAATGTTGACTTAGTATTGATTCAACCCCAAGCAAAACCACCTGTTGCTAAAATTATGGACTACGGTAAGTTCAAATTTGAGTATCAGAAAAAGCAAAAAGAACAACGTAAAAAACAAAGTGTTGTTACTGTGAAAGAAGTTCGTCTGAGTCCAACTATTGACAAGGGTGACTTTGACACAAAACTTCGCAATGCACGCAAGTTCCTTGAAAAAGGAAATAAAGTTAAGGTATCTATTCGCTTTAAGGGTCGTATGATTACCCATAAAGAGATTGGTGCAAAAGTTTTAGCTGAGTTTGCTGAAGCAACACAAGATATTGCGATCATCGAACAACGAGCTAAGATGGATGGACGCCAAATGTTCATGCAGTTGGCGCCAGCAACTGACAAAAAATAATTGTCAGAAAGTTAAATAAAGGAGAAAAAATCATGCCAAAACAAAAAACACACCGCGCATCAGCTAAACGTTTCAAACGTACAGGTTCTGGTGGACTTAAACGTTTCCGTGCTTACACTTCTCACCGTTTCCACGGAAAAACTAAGAAACAACGTCGTCATCTTCGTAAAGCATCTATGGTGCATTCAGGAGATTTCAAACGTATCAAAGCAATGCTTACTCGCTTGAAATAATAGCCTAACAGTAAGTAAACAATTCTAGGAAATATTTGGAGGAAATAAAACATGGCACGTGTTAAAGGTGGCGTTGTATCACGCAAACGTCGTAAACGTATTCTTAAATTAGCAAAAGGTTACTATGGAGCTAAACACATCTTGTTCCGTACTGCAAAAGAACAAGTAATGAACTCTTACTACTATGCATACCGTGACCGTCGTCAGAAAAAACGTGACTTCCGTAAATTGTGGATCACTCGTATCAATGCGGCAGCTCGTTTGAACGGACTTTCATACTCACAATTGATGCATGGTTTGAAATTGGCTGAAATCGAAGTTAACCGTAAAATGCTTGCTGACTTGGCTGTTAACGATGCAGCAGCTTTCACAGCTCTTGCAGATGCAGCTAAAGCAAAACTTGGTAAATAATGACAAACTGTTTCATTCTTACTCTCGTGGTTTTTACCGCAAGAGTAGGGTGAAACTTTTTTATTTTCCTTAAACGATTTTCGATTTTAAAGAGAAAATGACAGATTTTTTCAAAGAAAATAGGATATTTCCTGTATAATAGGAATATCTAAAAAAGATTTGGAGTTACAAGAAAATGATAGTAGGTATTGATTTAGGAACGACTAATTCTTTAGTAGGGGTATACCAGGATGGCCAGGTCAAGCTGATTCCCAATGCTTTTGGTGAATATTTGACTCCTTCTGTTGTGGCTTTGGATGACAATGATGAAATCATAGTTGGAAAAATTGCCAAGGAACGTTTGGTGACCCATCCAGACAAGACGGTTTCACAGTTCAAGCGTTTTATGGGGACCAAGCATGAGTTGACACTAGGAAATCGAGCATATAAGGCTGAAGAATTGAGCTCTTTTATCATTCGAAAGTTGGTAGACGATGCAGAGACCTATCTTGGAGAAAAGGTCGAGGAAGTGATTGTCAGTGTTCCAGCCTATTTCAATGATGCTCAACGCTATGCGACCAAACTAGCAGGGAAATTTGCAGGCGTTCAGATTGATCGGATTATCAATGAACCTTCCGCAGCGGCTCTTGCTAAAAGATCTATGGTAAACCAAGAAGATCAATCTTTTATTGTAGTCGATTTTGGTGGGGGTACGCTAGATATCTCAGTTGTTGAGTTGTTTGATAATATTGTCGAAATCGTGTCGATTGCAGGGGACAATCGTTTGGGAGGAGAGGATTTTACTGCAGCAATTGCTGAGGAATTTTTAGTCTCCAATCAATTAACCAAGGATACGATTTCCCGTGAATTTTATGGCAAAATTCTGGTACAGGCTGAAAAGACTAAACTAGAACTCAATGAGAAAGAAGAAGTGAAGATGACAGTTCTGGACCAAGAACAGGAATACACTTTAGACTTGAGCTACCAGCGTTTTTATGAGCTTTGTCAACCTCTGCTAGCCCGTGTTAAGGCCGTTTTGGACCGTGCCTTGATGGATGCGCGCTATAGCTATGTATCATCAGATAACTTTGTTCTTGTTGGGGGGACTTCGAAACTCCGCTTGGTTCAGGATTTTTTATCCTACTGTATCAATCAAGTGGTGCAGGTTTCGGATGATCCCGATCGGATGATTGCGAGAGGTTGTGCCCTTTTAGCAGGAATAAAAGAGCGGCAAGGTGAGATACGAGATTTATTACTGTCTGATATTTGTCCTTTTACACTAGGGATTGAGATAATTGGCGACCGCTTTTCGCCGATTATTGAGCGAAATTCTACCCTCCCTGCTTCACGCATCGAGCAGTACTATACGGCTGAATTGGGACAGAGCCAAGTCAAGATAAAGGTCTATCAAGGTGAGATGATGAAGGCATCACAAAATCTGTTCCTAGGAGAATTAGAAGTTCCCGTCCCTGTGAATACTCGAGTAAATGAAAGTTTCACAGTTCGATTCACCTATGATTTAAATGGAATTTTGGATGTCGAAGTGAAAATTGATTCAACACAGGAAGTCTTTAGCCATGTTATTCTCCAAGATAGTGTTACTCTGACAGAAAAGGAAATCAAGGCTAAGCAAGCAGAGTTGACTCGCTATAAGATCAATGCTCAAGAAACAGAGGTTTATCGTTTCTTGATTGAAAAAGCGAATCGTGTGTACAGTATGCTCTTGGGGAGAAGAAGAGATGAGCTAATGGCTGAAACTAGACGATTTGAAGAAGAGGTCAGTCAAGCATCTGTGTATCATTTGCCAAAACTTTATCAATCATTTTCAAACTATCTAGACTTCCTAGAGCGAGGACTGTAAAAGAGGAGACCTTATGAATATATGGGAAACTTTAGGGATAGAGCCAACGACTGACGTCAAGCTTATTAGAAGGCGTTATGCTGAACTGGTTCGGCTCTATCACCCAGAAGACCAACCAGAAATTTACCAAGAAATTGTTGAAGCTTACCAAAAAGCCTTGATTTATGCGAGATCTAGAAATACAAGACCAGAAAATAGTCTAAGAAAAGTGAGTGACTCTCAAGAAGCTACTGAACTTGAAGAAGAGGCGAATGAAAAGCCTAACTCTAGTCTCAACTTTGAAAACTTGACTGAAGAAACGAAGACTGAGAACGAAGAGTCTGAAACATCTAGTCTTGATTTCAGTGATTATCAGCAATCGACTGATAAAACCAGCAATTCTTTTAACTTTGAAACCTTTAAAGCGGAAGAGGATGAGCAAAAGTCCACCCTTGACTTTAGTGACTATGATGAGGAAGTTCAGCTAAATGGAGATTCTGAAGAAAGAGCTAAGAATACCCTCAACTTTGAAACGTTTGGTGACGAAGAGAACCGTGGGCAAGAAGAAACAACAAGGTCTACCCTTGACTTTAGTGGTTATAATGAAGGAACCTATCTAATCCGAAATGCGATTGAAAGTATTGTTAAAAATGATGATTACAGTCCAGAAGAACAAGAGCATCTATGGCGTCAGTTCTTTCATCAGTATCAGTATGATATGGACATTGTTCAATCCGTTTTAGAGGAAATGGATGTTTATATTTTTAACAAACCGGAGCAATTCTCTATCCTCATTCCCTTGCTAGAAGACTATATACCTGACTTTAAGTACTGGGGATATTACTATAAACTGAAGTATTGGAAAGTTAAAAGAGCTATAGCAGAAGAGGAAGGCAGTTCGCTTGAAAGCGCACATGAAACCACTGAAGAATTCTATTATTCTTATCAACTTTGCCAAAAAATTTTCCAAGATTCTAACAAAGCAAATCAATTGAGCTCTTGGATAGAGTTTTTCAAGCACCCCTATCTGGGCTTTATGGTCTTAGATCAAGTAAATCAAAATCGTCAGATAATCAAGAGTGTGCCCGTTTTAACCTATATTCTTGAAAAAAACCGACAAGTCATATTTGAAGAGGATTATCCACTCTTGAATGACTTGGCTGATTACTTAGACGAAGTAAAAGGGGAGCTGGGAGAAAATGTTGACTTTAGTCACTACTCTCTAGATAATCCAGATGAAGTTGAGGTAGCCTTTTATGAGTTGCTTCATGCTCGGTATCAAGACGAGTATAAACTGTTACGTGATTGGCAATATCTTTTTGAATCAGTCAAAGATCACACGCTCCTACTTGATTTGTTAGAAAAGGTGGACGTCTATCCTTTAACCAATGCGAAAGTGTTAGCTCTCGTTCTCCAATTTGTGGAGCGTTACAGTGATGAGGAATCAAATCCTTACCTGAAAAAACTTCATTTCTGGAAGAGTATCCATTCCTATCCTTCAGTGGTAGAGGAGTATGCACTTAACAAAAAAGAAAATTTTGATTACTGGTACAATGAAGGTTATCTTTATATAGATAAGCTTACTAAGAGCGATGAAGATATCAATGATTGGGAGAAGTGGAGAAGCTACTTTAAAGGAAGACCACGTATTCTAACGATTTTACTTCAACAGATCTATAAGGAGTACCATCGGTTTACAGACGGCGAGCTCCTGAGATATGTTTTATCTCCTTTTCCTACTTCTAAAATGGCTCCCCAAATGATGACGGAGGAGACAGACCAGAAACTAGAAGAGATGACAGTTTATGCTTATGAACTTAGTCATCCAAAGGCCAAGCTCTCTTATTTGGATTGGAAAAAAAGACAAGTCTTTAAAAATAAGTTTCTTCAGTTTGTCTTTGGTCTATTTTCGATTGTGAGTTTGATACTCAGTGTTCTAGAGCAACCTATTGATAATTTATGGGTCCATGCTGGTATGTTTTCTCTCTTTTACGTCTATATGCTAAAATTAAGGCAAACACAGATTGAGGAAGGAGTGACAGCTAGGGGTTCAAAACGAAAATTCTACCACAGTCCCCATCCATGGTTCCTATTCATCTTGTTATTGCTCCTCGTCACTCCATTCTTACCGTTTGGTCTTATTGGGGCCCTTATTTTCATTACATTTTTCTGTCTCATCGATGGTTTCCAGGTGAGTCAAGGGCTGAAGTGGGATTATTCTTTGGATAAGCTGATTCCTGTCGGTATCTTTCTTTCTGCTGGCTTCTTATCTGCTTTGGTAAATCGAAGCCAGATCATTTCCGGAGTTGCAATGATGTACTTCCATATTTTTGTAATCCTTGTGATTTGCTTGTCTTTTACACGATTTAGTCCCGGATTTCCAACATCATTGAAAAAAATTCTCCTTCCAGCAATCTTGGGTATCCTACTCTTTCAATTATTGCCTTTCGTTCACAGCCGCTTAAACCTCTTTAATCCAACTATTCTACGAAATGAAACGCTGGCCATAACCGTTATCCTCTTGTTAAATGGAATTGTCTTGTCTTATTTTACAAAGGAACAGGGTTTCATGATTGGTGTGAAGAAGGTCTTTATGATTTATGGATTGCAAATCTTTGTTTTCCTAAGAAGACTGTTGCGAATCCTATTCGCACTTATACCTGATTTTAGCAAAATTCATTTTGAAAAAGACCTGTTAATATTGAATAGCGAATTTGCTTTCTACTTCCTCGAGGGACTTTTTGTCCTGATCATGCTTTTCCTTATTCGCAATATACGCAAGGAAAATCGTAAAAGTGCTGCTTAGAATGAAAGCTTAGAGAAGAGGACTCTAGTTCAAGTTTCTAGTAAATTTTCCTGAATAAAGGTATAATGGAACTATTCAAATGAAAGAGGTAATGAAAATGGCTTCAAAAATGCTACATACTTGCTTGCGAGTAGAAAACCTTGAAAAATCAATTGCATTCTATCAAGATGCTTTTGGTTTTAAAGAATTGCGTCGCAGGGATTTTCCAGACCATGCCTTCACGATTGTCTATCTAGGACTTGATGGTGATGACTACGAGTTGGAGTTGACTTATAACTATGACCACGGCCCTTATGTGGTAGGAGATGGCTTCGCCCATATCGCCCTCAGTACACCTGACCTTGAGGGCCTACATCAAGAACATAGCGCTAAAGGCTATGAGGTGACAGCCCCTAATGGACTTCCAGGAACTCAACCAAACTATTACTTTGTCAAGGATCCTGATGGCTACAAGGTCGAAGTCATTCGTGAAAAATAACTCAGCGAAGTCAAGTAGAATGTTCGTTTTCTACTTGACTTTTTTTCTTTGAAAGAGTATACTAATACAAATTTAACCTTTAAGGGGAGTCCAGAGAGACTCACAAGGTGTCAGATAAAAGGGATAAGGGGGGCTCTCTGTGGGGACTTTTTAAGTGTGCGCATGAGTTCTAGCCTAACCCAACTGAGGCCTTGCAATCGCAAGGTCTTTTCTTTATCTGGTCCCCTTAAAATTTAAGGAGGAAAATCATGAATCCCACATGTAAGAAACGTTTGGGTGCCATTCGTTTGGAAACCATGAAGGTGGTTGTACAAGAGGAAATTGCGCCAGCAATCTATGAATTAGTCCTAGAAGGAGAAATGGTTGAAGCCATGCGAGCAGGCCAATTTCTCCATCTGCGCGTGCCTGATGATGCCCATCTCTTGCGCCGTCCTATTTCAATTTCGTCTATCGACAAGGCAAACAAGCAGTGTCACCTCATTTATCGGGTTGAGGGGGCTGGGACAGCTATTTTCTCAACCTTAAGGCAGGGAGATACTCTTGATGTGATGGGGCCTCAGGGGAATGGTTTTGACTTGTCTGATTTAGACAATCAGAGTCAAGTCCTCCTCGTTGGTGGTGGGATTGGTGTTCCACCCTTGCTAGAAGTAGCCAAGGAATTGCATGCGCGTGGGGTGACAGTAGTGACAGTCCTCGGTTTTGCGACTAAGGATGCTGTTATTCTCGAAAAGGAATTGGCCCAATATGGGCAGGTTTTTGTAACGACAGATGATGGTTCTTATGGCATTAAGGGAAATGTATCGGTTGTCATCAATGACTTAGACAGTTCATTTGATGCTGTTTACTCATGTGGGGCACCTGGAATGATGAAGTATATCAATCAAAGATTTTATGATCATCCAAGAGCCTATCTATCTCTGGAATCTCGTATGGCTTGCGGGATGGGGGCCTGCTATGCCTGCGTTCTAAAAGTGCCAGAAAGTGAGACGGTTAGCCAACGCGTCTGTGAAGATGGTCCTGTTTTCCGAACAGGAACAGTTGTATTATAAGGAGAAAGTCATGACTACAAATCGTTTACAAGTTTCTCTACCGGGCTTGGATTTGAAGAATCCGATTATCCCAGCCTCAGGCTGTTTTGGTTTTGGTCAAGAGTATGCCAAGTACTATGATTTAGACCTTTTAGGCTCCATTATGATCAAGGCAACGACACTTGAACCCCGTTTTGGTAATCCTACTCCCAGGGTTGCAGAGACCCCTGCTGGTATGCTCAATGCAATCGGATTGCAAAATCCAGGTTTAGAAGCTGTTTTAGCTGAAAAGTTGCCTTGGCTGGAAAGAGAATACCCAACACTTCCTATCATCGCAAATGTTGCAGGCTTTTCAAAACAAGAGTATGCTGCCGTTTCTCGAGGAATTTCCAAGGCAGGCAATGTAAAAGCTATCGAGCTCAATATCTCTTGTCCGAATGTAGATCATGGCAATCATGGACTTCTGATTGGGCAAGATCCTGACTTGGCTTATGAAGTGGTAAAGGCAGCTGTGGAATCTTCTGATGTGCCAGTTTATGTTAAGTTAACTCCTAGCGTGACGGATATTGTCACTATTGCCAAAGCCGCAGAAGATGCAGGAGCAAGTGGCTTAACCATGATCAATACCCTTGTCGGTATGCGCTTTGACCTCAAAACTAGAAAACCAATCCTAGCCAATGGAACAGGTGGAATGTCTGGACCAGCAGTCTTTCCAGTAGCCCTCAAACTCATCCGCCAAGTAGCTCAAACAACAGACCTGCCCATTATTGGAATGGGGGGAGTGGATTCTGCTGAAGCAGCGCTAGAAATGTATCTAGCTGGTGCCTCTGCCATCGGAGTTGGAACAGCCAACTTTACCAATCCTTACGCTTGTCCTGATATCATCGAACATCTACCAAAAGTTATGGATAAATATGGCATTAGCAGTTTGGAAAATCTCCGTCAGGAAGTCAAAGCCAGTCTGAGATAAGCTAGGTCTTCCTTATCGTCAACAAGAAATAGAATCTTCATCAATTTGTAATATTTCCGTCGATTAACTATGTTACAATAGGGTTTAGAAAACGTTATTGGAGCATTTAAATGAAACGATGGAAAGTGGCCCTAGTAAGTGCTGGCTTATTGGGGTGTTTTTTTACTGTAGTGGAGACAGCAAAAGCAGAAGAGGGAACTTGGCAAGGTAAGACCTACCTCAAAGCAAACGGGAAACCAGCAACCAACCAATGGATTTATGACCAAACGCAACAGGCGTGGTTTTATTTAACAGCTGATGGAAATCGTGCTGAGAACGGCTGGTTGACAGTTGGTGGTAAGGATTACTATTTTAACGAGACCGGAAAATTAGCCACAAAAACGTGGGTTGGCCAGTACTATGTGACTGAAAGTGGTGCTAAAGCCAAGGAACAGTGGGTATTTAATCAGGAACAAGAATCCTGGTATTATCTCAAGTCTAATGGTCAGAAAGCTCAAAACGAATGGATTCAACAAGGTCAGGAAAAATATTACCTTAAAGAAGACGGGAAAATGGCCAAAGATGAGTGGATCACTCAAGGGGAGAACCAATACTACATCAATTCACAAGGTAAAATGCTGAAAAATGCTTGGCTTGGCAAGAACTATATATCCGAAAATGGTCATAAGGTTAAACAAGCCTGGATTTATGATGACAACTATAGCAGTTGGTTCTACCTTCAACAAGATGGTACCTATGCTGAAAATGGCTGGTTAACTATAGATGGGAAAGACTACCATTTTAAATCAGGTGGTTATCTTTCTACTGAACGTTGGATTGAACGCTTTTATGTTTCGAAGAGTGGAGCTAAATTGAAATCGGAATGGCTCTTTGATAAGAATTATGATGCTTGGTTTTACTTGAAAGCTGACGGAACTTATGCCGAAAAAGGCTGGGAAACGATTAAAGAAAAAGATTACCATTTCAAATCAGGCGGCTATCTTTCTACCGAGCGCTGGATTGACCGCTTCTATGTTGCTAAAAGTGGAGCTAAATTGAAATCGGAATGGCTCTTTGACAAGAATTATAACTCTTGGTTTTACTTGAAAGCTGACGGAACCTATGCTGAAAAAGGTTGGCAAACTATCAAAGGTAAGGATTACCATTTCAAATCAGGAGGCTACCTCTCTACGGAAACTTGGATTGACCGCAGTTATGTGACGAGCAGTGGAGCAAAAGCTGGCAAAGGGTGGCTCTTTGACAAGAATTATAACTCTTGGTTCTATATTAACTCTGATGGAAATTATGCCAATAAAGAATGGCTCTGGGATAATGGTTACTACTATCTCAAATCTGGTGGTTATATGGCTGCGAGTGAGTGGGTATGGTACAAGAACAATTGGTTCTACCTCAAGTCAAATGGAAAGATGGCTGAGAAAGAATTAATCTACGATTCATCCGACCAATCATGGTACTACCTTAAATCAGGCGGTTATATGGCAAAAAATGAAACTGTGGATGGTCATACCTTGGATGCTTCTGGTAGATGGCATGTTGCGGATAAAACCAAATATTACAAAGTTAAACCCATCACAGCCTATGTCTATAGTGCATCTGGAGAAATCTTGAGTTACATTAACCAAGGAAGCATTGTTTCACTGGATAGCTCGACGCGAAAAGGCGGCCGACTTGCAGTTTCGATTTCTGGCTTGTCTGGCTATATGAATCAAAGTGATTTGACAGCAGTAGATGAAGGAAGCGAGTTTATCCCTCATTATACTAGTGATGGGAAATTCCTCTACCATGAACTCTCTCCTTATACGAGTATCAAAGTAGCTCCACACACATCTGCCATGGTTATTGGTAAGAAGTACTACTCAACTGATGGAGAGCATTTTGATGGCTTTACCATTAAAAATCCTTTCCTCTATAAAAACTTGAGAGAACCAAGTAATTATAGTGCAGCTGAATTGGATAAACTGTATTCGATGATGAACTTGCAGGATAGTCCTCTCGCAGGTAAAGGAGCGACTTTCAAAGAAGCTGAGGAACGCTACGGTGTCAATGCCCTTTACTTGATGGCACATAGTGCCCTTGAAAGTGCTTGGGGACGCAGTCAAATTGCCAGAGATAAGAACAACTTCTTTGGTATTGCTGCTTATGATACGAGCCCATATCTCTCAGCCAAGAGCTTTGATAATGTGGATAAAGGAATCCTTGGAGCCGCCAAGTGGATCCGTGAGAACTACATCGACTATGGCAGAGACCACCTTGGAAATAAAGCAACCGGAATGAATGTTCGCTATGCTTCTGATCCATACTGGGGTGAGAAAATAGCCAGCATCATGATGACCATCAATAGTAGACTTGGTGGGAAAGACTAATCAAAAGAAATCAATGGTAACTACTGAAAAAGTGGTTATCGTTTTTGTTTTAAACATTGGAGGAGAAATAGTATAATAACAGTCTCTTTATTCTTGAACAATTAACAAAATGATAGTAAAATGTAATAGGAGATATTAATCTAATTACTATATAAAAAAGGAGAATTTTATGAAAAAGTTACTATCCTTCTCAATTGCCTTGCTTTCAATCACAACACTAGTTGCTTGTTCTGGACATAAGGCGGAATCAAAGGTCCCAGAAGAAAAAATTGAACAGAAGCAAATCAAGTTTGATGAGAAGTTGTTTAAAGAAGCTGGACTCTTGCCTTTTAAAAATGAGAAACAACTAGAACTTGGGGAATTGGATTCTAAATCACGTGCGACGGGTGCTCATATTCAACTTAAGGACAGCGATGAGCCAACTGAGAAGAGAGAACCTAAGTTGACTTATGATCCAGTTGGATGGCACAACTATAAATTCTTTTATGGTGACGGTAAAAAAGAAGCTTGGCTGATGAGTCGAGGTCATCTGATTGGTTATCAGTTTAGCGGATTAAACGATGAAAAGAGGAATCTGGTTCCAATGACTAACTGGCTTAATGCTGGAAATTATTCTGGAACAGATGATCAAAACCAAAGTAGCATGCTTTACTATGAAAATCGATTGGACTCTTGGTTGGCCAATCACCCAAACTACTTTCTTGATTACAAGGTGACCCCAATCTATCAAAAGGACGAATTGATCCCTAGACAGATTGAGTTGCAGTATGTGGGAATAGATGAAAACGGCAAACTCTTGGAAATCAAGTTGGGTGGTAGTAAAGAAAAGGTTGATCAGTATTCTGTGACGCATGTTATTCTAGACAATGTTTCAGCTAATGCGGAAATCAATTATTTGGATGGTACTGCTAAAAATACAGTTGAAGATGCAAAGATAAAAGAAGAGAAAGAAAAGGCTAAGAAGGAAGCTGAGGAAAAAGCCAAGAAAGAGGCTGAAGAAAAAGAAGCAGCTGAAAAGAAAGCAAAAGAAGAAGAACAGGAAAAAGCACGTCAGGCCGCACAAGAAAAGGAAGAAAGCCAAGAATCAAACTCGCAATCAACTAATTCAGGTGGCTACTTTAGAGATAAAAACGGAAGATGGCACAGACCAAATGGTAAATTTGCTTCTAAGAAAGAAATTAGAGAAGCCGGATTGCAGTGGTAGGAAGAATTTAGTAGATATACAGTCAAAAAGCCGTTGGAAAACGGTTTTTTGTTATAATTAAATGAAGAATTTAGCATTAAAGGAGAAAAACTTGATGAGATACATAACTCTTGGTCAAGATGACAAAGAATTATCAGAAATTGTTCTCGGAATGATGAGAATAAAAGATAAGTCTGTAAAAGAAGTTGAAGAGCTTGTAGAAACAGCACTTTCTGTTGGAATCAATGCTTTTGACTTGGCTGATATTTATGGTCGTGGTCGTTGTGAAGAACTGTTAGGTATTGTCCTAAAAAATCGTTCAGATTTAAGAGAAAAGATGTGGATTCAGTCCAAATGTGGCATTCGCATTGAAGAATTTACCTATTTTGATTTTTCTAAGGACTATATTATAAAATCAGTTGACGGAATTTTGCAAAGATTGAAGATTGATCATCTAGATAGCTTGCTTCTTCATCGACCAGATGCTTTGATGGAATCTGACCAAGTAGCAGAAGCCTTTGATCTTCTTTATAAACAAGGTAAGGTCCGAGATTTTGGAGTTTCTAATCAAAATCCTATGATGATGGAGTTGCTTAAAAAAGATGTTAAGCAGCCGTTAGCTGTTAATCAACTACAATTGAGTGCGGCTTTTACTCCAGGATTCGAATCAGGTTTTCATGTTAATATGGAAGATAGTCAAGCAACTATGCGAGATGGCAGCGTTTTTGAATATTGCAAATTACATGATGTGGTCATTCAAGCATGGTCTGTCTTACAATTCGGGTATTTTAAAGGGAACTTTGTTGGTAATGAGAAATTTCAAGCTTTGAATCAAGTACTTGATCGTTTAGCTTTTAAATATGGAGTAACTCCTTCAACTATTGCAATTTCTTGGATATTGCGTTATCCAGCTAAAATGCAGGCAGTCGTAGGTACAACAAATCCAAAGCATTTGATAGAAGCTAGCCAAGCAACAAACTTTAACTTAACAAGAAAAGAATGGTATGAAATTTATCTTGCTGCAGGGAATGATTTGCCCTAGGTAGAAGCAGATTTGAATAAATCACAATCAAAAAACCGTTGGAAAACGGTTTTTTGTTATAATTAAATGAAGAATGTAGCATTAAAGGAGAGCATCATGACATTTGAAGAAATCCTGAAAAGTGTCTAGGAATGGCTTTAAATAGGAGTTTATAGGCTTTATTTTTGTGGACTTTTTGAAAAAAACATAGTCACAAATGACCTTTAATATTCTCCCAAAGTCCACAAAAAGGGGAGTAAAAAAAGACCTAAAATAGGTCAATAATTTACGAGTTCAGCAGGCAAGAACTAGCGTAGTCATCAGCTACGCTTTTTTAGTTGTTTTTGCTTATCTGATAGGCTTATTATACCAAAAAAAGGGAGTGTGTGACCTCACGGTCTAACTCTCCCTAATCGGCTAGACTATGCAAGCCTCCAGCTGTGAATATATTATACCATGTTTATCACGCGCATTGGTTGTTTTAGCTAGCGAAAAGGTGAGATAGATAAAAGCGCGTGGTTATCAATTTTGTTGACCTTAACAATACGATTTCAAGCAAATATCAAGTGGAAATGTACAGTATTTTGATGTTATAACTCTCCTTTTTCTATCTTTTCTCTAATTATGCCAGCCCAAATATTATAAAAAGGATGTCCTGCTGGAATAACAGGGGGATTTTTAGTAAATTCTTCTTGTGTTAAGGTTGTTTCTTTGTCTAATATTGTACCGTCTGCTAGTTTGGTACCTTTAGGGACAATATGGGATATTGTTGGGTTCCATTTTCCTTTAACTTTTGCCATGTTAAATACTCCTTTATGGTAAAAACAGAACCGTCCCACCTCCTACCGCAGAACGAACTGTTTCAAGGGGAGATGGAAAAGCTCTGTTTATAAGTCAATTATATCATAGTTAATTATTAAGCATGGATTTTTTTATCAGCAATAGCGTCTGTTAGGGTCTGTGAGAAGTTCAACCCTAGGTCACGCCCTAATGTATCCGCCCAACGTGGAATGGTTAGGGTTTTTTTAACAGGCTCTTGACTGCCTAGATATTCTGCAACGTCAACCATAACCATAGAGATAAAAGATTTACTAGGATTATAGACTAGATCTATGTCCTCGTCATTCTGGAAAGGGTTGTTAGAAGCCAAAGATAAAGCGTTAATAGGAGTAGGGGTAGGAATTTCTCGCCCATTCTCGATATAATCAGCTAGGTTAATACCGAGCCAATCGCTGGCCATTGCCATAGCGTCTGCCATATCCTCCCCTTGAGTTGCTGAATGTTCAAAATCTGGGAAAGTTACAAAGTAAGGGGCGTTAGCTCCGTCTGTATCGTCATAATAAAATAAAGCTGGATAAGTGACAAGCATAGTTTACCTCCAAAATCAAAGACAAGCGGGGGACTGCCTTTATTACAGTCCTGCTTGCTTTCTTATCCCTCTTTCAGTGTACTTATTAAGTTCACCATGAGGGACTGTGATAGGTCTTTCCCCTTCCTTCTCCATTTTAACATGGGAGCCTTTACCGCCTTTGGTTTTTATCCAACCATGAGCCGTAAGGAGTTTGACCATCTCTTTTTGTGTCATAGGCATAGCGCTTTTACCTCCTGACAGTATTATTATAACACGTATTACACGTACTGTAAAGGGATAATACTTATTATCTATCAAATCACAAAAGCCCCCAGATTCGTTTCTAAGGTCTTTTAGTTTATCCGTAATGAATTTTAGTCGTCCAGTCCGAAACAAAGTGAAGCAGGGGCAAATATGAAGCCTCAGCCTACATTTGCCAACATTTGCGCTTATAATTCTTGTAGTAAAGTTAAATCTAAACCGTCAAGGTCAACATCTATTTCAAAATCCATGTTTAAATCTATTTCCATATCCTCTAATTGGATATTCTCTAAATCAATCAAAAAATCTTCAATCATGTCATTCTCCCTCACTTAATTCTCAACATTTTTCAACAAAACACCACCTCGATAGCCTTTAGCAAAGTCTAGCAGTATTTCGGCCTTGATACGCTCATATTCAGCCTTATCAATCCCCATTTACCATACCTGCTAAGTGTTCTATAGCTTCCTGCTTTACTCGATATACTGAGGTGGCAGACTTTCCTATTTCTTCGGCCACTTCCAAAGCTACGAGATTATTCAAGTAAAAAAGTCTTAGAACAGCACGCTCAAGCGGATTGGCTAGCTTATCAATCAGCCTAGATATTTCCATTCTCTCTTCAGTAAGTCGCTCAATTCTCTGTAAAGTGTCCTCTTTTAGTTTTAGAACGCTTATAAGGTTATTCTCTGCTGTATTTACCCTGCTTGTTTGTACTCTAGTAGTGCTCAGTTCTTGCTTTTTGATAATACCACTTTCTAAAGCTGCAAGCTCCAAATATAAGCCTTCTATTTCTTTATTGATCCACTTAATGCCCTCTAGTTTTTCTTTTACCTGATCTGGTGTCATGCCTTGGCCTCCTGTATGGTATAATTTTATTGTGTTAATTATAGCTGAGGCGGAGCGCCTTGGCTTTTTTGCATTTTCTCGGCGTTCGCTCGGAGTTCAATTATTCCCTAGGAAGTAATTTCCCGCGAGAAAAAATGTACAGTGACGGCGTGAAGGTCATAGAAGCGCGTGGATAGGGGGGCTACCCCACCATGGTTATAAAAGGATAGTTGAGAGATAGCTTTGGAGGTAAAAAATTAAGCGAATTTCTTGATAGCACTACATTCCCTAACACTTATAAACATTTCAAAAAGGGAATTTTTCGTACAGAAGAGGGCAGCGTTCTTATATCCGAACAATACCTACCCCCGTCTAAAAATAAAGGGGGTATCTCTGCCTCCTGTCTTGCCTTCATGCCTGCTTAGTATCTTGTAATTGAACTGTTGTAACTGTGATCTTTATTTAGATTTGTTTGGAAATGTTTCAAAACACTACTTCAGATTGCTCAATCCATTCAGCCAAAAACTATCTCCTTTCTTGGTGTAGTTCACAAACTTTTGATAATGCTTATAATACTTGTTACGTTTCATATACTTTGGTCTTTTAGGAAAACTATCAAACATATATCCGCCACGTTTTGGGCTCCAACCTGGTTCCACCTTTCTAGCTTCCCTCAGTGCTCTCTCCCAATAGTATTGGCAATCTGTCTTACTTCGGTTCAGTGTTGATTTGTGTATTTTCTGGCATGATCCACAACCATATAGCAAAAGTCTCTTATAGAGTTTTCTGCATCGATTACCACAAATAGGACAGACAAAGAAGTAGCGATTTCCTCCCTTGGTTCCTGGTATACTTGCTAAATCAAAATGATTACTTCCAAAGATGATATACAGGTTATCTAGGTCTATCTCTAGTTTTCTACCGTCCAACTCAGCTATACCGTGACTGATATTCTTGTCTTTCATTGGCTTTATAAATGTCTCTATGGTTATTGATTTTATAACTTCCATTCGTTCAAAAATACCCCTATATAGAAAAACCCAAATTGATTGGGTTCAGTAGTAATGAAACCACAAAAAGAGGCTAGCGCCTCTCTTGATAGTTCTAGCTTTCTGCCTCTGCCACATAATCAGCAAGGCCTTTATATTCGCCTTCTACGTCCAACTTTTGGAGTAGGTTAATACTTTCATCGCCCAGCATTTCCAACGTACCAAAAGCAGTCATAGAGTCCATAGGGATAGGCTTATCAGAAAGCAAGCGATCAGCATAGTCTAATAGCTCCAGCTCGTAGTCTGTTACCTTTTCCAGCAAACTATCAAAGTTCTCTGACTCTTTGAGTTGAAGCACGCGCTCCTGTTTGTAACGTTCTTCAAATGCTTCATCCCCCTCTGGGTGCTTGTAGTATTCTTTGAAACTGTCACAAATACGCTTGAAGGTATTGTTTAGCTTGTGATCTTCCACATACTCAGCTACTAGTGTGCCTTTATCCTTGTAGGTCAATGAGATTACAGGCTGGCAATATGTCCCAGTCATATATCCTAGTAGCGCGTGCCCTGCGACCATAGCAGTATCTAGGTCTTTAAATTCGTAAGTGAAAGTGAATGCTTTTGCTTTATCTGAAAAGGTTTTTAATGTCATGTTGTTTTTCTCCTATTCTTATTTTAAGGTAAATTATGTAAATTTTTGCGATTTGTTACCTTCTTTAGTGATTTTGTTACCTTCTAGGTAACATAGTTCAGCCTTACTGCCACAAGGGATTAGACCATTTTGTTACCATGTTACCTTCTTTTGAAGTCATTGCCCTTATATATATAAATACTATTTTTTCCCTATATAGAGAGTTAAAAAGAAGGTAACAAGGTAACATTTTTCCAAAAAAGTCAATATTATCAAGGGTTCAACTACGTTACCTTCTTTCTAAACAAGGTAACAAGAAGGTAACATTTTGGGGTAAAAACCTAGATATACCAAGGGTTTAGGGCATAAAAAGAAGGTAACATTTTAGTCTTTAACGACAGCATGATTAGTTTTAGCTAGTTTTGTTCTTTCAAACTCTAGCGGATCCAGTTTGTCGTAATCTTCAACCTTGACCCTCGCCCTCTTAAGTTGGTACTTATTAGGCGTCAACTGTTGTAAGTGCCTGATAGTTTCTTTACCTGCTCCGTAAACATTGGGCTTGGGTATTCCCATGTCCTCAGCATAATGCTTCAGTGATCTTGTAACGATAAAAACAGGTACTACGTCCAGCTCATGCCAACCTTTTTCCATGTATTCATGTTTAACCCATGAAAGCAAGTAGTCATTATCCTCTTGGTATTCTTCTAGAAGGCCTTTAACTGCTTTAGGTTCGATAAAGTGAGTAAATGGCTTTTGGTTGATGGCTTTGTACAGGGCATACTCTAGGACTTCCTTGTTTGCTAAAAACTCATTTTTTATCCAAGGTTTTTCCTTCTCCCCGTTAAAGTCAGCATTGAAAGGTACGATCATAATTCTACGATACCAGCCTTTTGTCTTGTTGCCACCGTTGGGGATATAATTTCCTGAAAAGATATTGAATAACTTAAAAGTAGCTTCAAAAGCTGGCCGACCTTTTGGATTGACTAGCACGGTGTCCCCGCTAGTGATACTCATTAAATCAGACGGATTTTTCAAATATTCATTAGGTGCTTCATCTCCAATATTACAAACTTTGCCTACCAAGGTCTCCAAGTTATGCTTTTCTCCGAACTGTGCAGGCTTTAAGGCTGATATATTACTTTCCCCTATCAGATTGATAAGGAAGCGCTGAAACGTCCCCTTACCGTTGTTACCGTCCCCGTAGAAGATAGCAAACTTATTTCGGGTGTGGTTAGGATTGATAGCTTCTAGGATAATCTGCCAAAACAGTGTTACCAGTTCACTATCATTACAAGCGATTGAGTTTAGCCAATCGTCAAAAGTTTTGCCCTCTCGATCTGTTGGGACTCGTTTAGGCGCGTGGTAAGCTGTGCTGATTTTGCTTGTAATGATATAATCAGGGCTAAATGGTAGTAGCTCCTTAGTTCTGAGATCAATAATACCATTCTTTACAGGTACAAGGTCAGCACTTTCTAAAGGCTTCTTTATCTTGGTCAATGTCCTAACCATTAACTTAATCTGTGGCCACTCTCTGGGCTTAATTCTCACGTCAAAAGTCTTACAGAATAGGTTAAACAGGTCATTACTAGCGGTATAGATACCCTCGTCTAAATCATAGATATAGAGTAGGCTATAATCAGCTATGCTGCTCTTACTGATAAAAGTAAACGTGACAATATCGCTTAAAATTTTAGCGACTGTGAAGGTTTGGGGCATAGCGACCTTTTCAGTAACGTCCCCTGTGGACTCGTTTACTTTTGTTTCAGTATGTTCTGCCCGCCATTCTTCACCAGCCTGAAAGATACGATTTTCAAGCTCCTTCATCGTTCTAGGTGGTTGTTCTTGCTCTCTCACCTCTAAGATTTCACTTTCCAGGTTTTTCAATTTTTCCTTTTCTATGGTTCTACCCTCTCTTTCTGTATTCTGCCCGTGCTATGCTTTCAAAAGTCCTATCTAGCTCCTTCTCTGGCAGGGGGTTAGCAGTTACGCTATTGGCTAGTTTTGTCAGCTCGTAGGCGGTCTCTAGGTCACAATCAACCCACTTGTTAAAGAGTAGCCCCACAAAGCGCGTGAGTGCCACGTTACGCCCTCCCTCGTCTCCAAAACCATTAAAAAGCGTGTCAATGATCCTCATAGTCATTGACCTCTGGCCACTTGCTCTAGGTTTGTAAAGCTCAGTAGTTTCTTGCTTCGCTCTTGGTTCAACCTTGGGGACTGGATAATCTAGGCCATGCTCGACAATTTTTTGATAACTTGCTGGGTCTCCTGTTGTGATTGGTAGCCCCTGGAGTTGTGACCAGTTTAGACTGGCCATGTCAAAGGGTAGTCCTATCTTGTCAGCAATCTCCTTCACTACCTGCTTATAGGTTGCCTCATTCATCACGTTGTCAGGCTTCACCACAAGGCGAAAACGGGGCTTTTCTATGCTATGTTTGATAGTCGGGTACAAGATGTAGGAGTAGCCAAACAAGGCGCTAGAAACGGCTTCTATGAAGTCCTCAGACGTTCCCTGTATATCGTCATAATCAAGAAAAATCAAATCCCGATAGATTAGACTGGAGTTGTTTCGCTTGTAACTGCCATTCTTTTCTGGTGTCACTTTCCCGCTGATACAGTAAGGCGCTTGTGTACGCTTAAATTCTTCAATGTTTGCCCCTTCAGGGACTACAAAAGGCTTAAAGCGTTCAATATACTGGAATGGCTCAATCTTATCAAATGGATAGACAAGATTACCCTGAAAGCCTCTAGCCTCGTAAATTGTCATCTTTCAGCTCCTAGAAATATTAGAATATCATCGATTCTATAAAAGACTTTGCGTGTATCCTCGATAGGAGGAGTGCACCTTTTTAGCCCAGCGCGTTCCCAACGTTTTAAGGTGTTGTAATCTATCTCTAACTCTTCCTTGAGTTGTTTAGGTGTCATTAGCCCTGTTATACGTTGTTTAGGCTTTAAATAGTCTTTTAGAAAGTTTTCTACCAGTTTTAAGATGCCACGTTTTAGACTGTTTTCACTTTCTTTGCTTAAACTGAACATTGTTCATCAGCTCCCTTCAGCAGTTGCTTGTAACTCTCTAAATCGGCATTTAAAAGGACGGTTAGGCGCTTCTGTTCCTCTTGTACCTGGTTATAGAATGCCTTTGCTCCGTCCAGTAACTCCTCTTTGTTAGCTGGGATAAAGTAGCCTCTGAAAGCTCCGTGACGTACCCCGATGATAGGAACACCGTAGCGCGTGATCAGACGGCTGATAATATCCTGGACGGTTCTTTCTGCTAGTTTGGTGATTAGGCTGATTTCTGCCCCTGTTATGGAGTTCTCAGCCCCTACCTTAATTAGTCTTAATACTCGCTTGTCATTCATTGTTAGACTCATTCAATTCCTCCCCATACGTCTACCCCTGCAAGCTGGATATATCGCCCATATTCAGGGTTTAAATCCTCGCTAGGTATTTCTATCGTCTGTTTGCTTTCTCGCTCAATTTGAGCGCTTTTTTTGCGGTCTCGGTGGTTTAGATAAAGTAGTAAGCCAATCAGTACCACGGAAAAGATAACCGCCTGTGTATTGGTTAAATCTAGCTCGTTCATTTCAATAGCCCTCTTTTTCGTAGATCAGCAACTACTAAACTACGTAAATACGTCCAAGTTGAAGCAGTTGTGTGATTGATCCCATTACTTAAATTGTTTTCTTTTATTGCTTGATCTAAGAAACTGAATAGCAACCAGTCAGGAGCTTCACCATGCCTTTCTGTGCATTCATCGTCATATTTTTTTAATTCTCCAAGTAGGTTCTCAACATTCCTATTAAAGAAAACCTCATGGCTTGCCTCTTGCTTTTTATATGCTTCAGATAATTTGTAAAACTGAATCCATAACTGACTGATTGCTGATCTACAATCTTCAGCAATTTCTGTTGCTCCATGGTGTTTCTTGGATAAATGCCACTCTGATAAAATATCTAGCTTTTCCTCTACAAGTCCCAGCTCTTTTTCAAAATCTCCAAAGTATGTATCCATGTTTTTTACCTCTGTTTCTATATTTGTGTAATTGCCCTGATGGGCTTGTTCCTGTTTCGACAGCTTTTTAATGTCTTTCCTGTAATTGCTCATATCCTCACGCTCAGAGTCGCCAAATTGAAAGCGTGAGAAAGTACCAGTTTTAAGAGTTAGCGCTCTCCGTATGGTCAAAATGTCCTAGATATGCTATAATCTAATTATAAATCTTTACTAAAACCCTTTTAATAATAGCTTGCCTGCGTTGTTAAATTCGTTTTAGTGTTAGTGTGAAAGGCTTTGCTGATTGGTCTCGGTAAGCCTTTTTTGTTGCGATCACGCGCTTTCTAGGCGTGTTTTTTTATTTCTGAATACCATAGCTTTGATTTCCTGATAACTCATATTCAAGCCAATCATGGCTATGACCATGTCCTCAAATGCCTGGTATTGCTCCAGCTCGTCACTGGTCAAGCTATCGATGCCATTATAGCCCCCACGTTCTTCCCTTAACTGCTTCGCGTTCCTGTCGGTTACTGCCTTCAGTAGCAAGTTGTTCATGGTGCTATGCGCGTGCTTTGGTGCTTGTTCCCAGTTCTCAATACTGTCATGCAGCGTTTTTCTTTTTGGCTTTTCTAGCGCCCTCTGCATACGAAACTTAGAAAGTTCCTCACGCATTTCAAAGAAGGCTTTGACTAGGTTTTTCTTAAATTCCTTGACGGGTTCTGTATTTCGTAAGTAAGTGATCAGCAATGTTGCTTGCTGCTCATTCAAAATATAGTCCCGTACATTTTGCCCACTTTCTGAAGGTGAAATTTTAAATTGCACCTTTCCGAAGCTTTCAAAGTCCTCTCGGTGCTTATTCAGCAAAATCTTTAAATGTCTGTGTTTAACTTCTGCACATTCAGCCACAATACTGCTCAGTGTATACGGCTCTTTCTTACCGTCCATGTAGACTAGTTCCATTAGTTTCTCCTTTCTTACCCTTCTGGTGTTAGTAGTTCATCTAAAGTTACGCCCAGATAATCAGCAATTTTCAGCAAAGTTTCAGCTTCAGGGTTTTTGGTACGCTCGTAGTATAAAGCTGTGAGTGTGCTTTTTGAAATACCTGTAGCATTATAGACGTCTGAAACTTTTTTGCGTTGCTTTGCCAAAAGAACTCGAAAATTATTTTGCATATCTTCAGCCCTCCTTTTTGTCTTATTTTGTAAAAATTGAAGCGTTAACGCTAAAATTATGTCTCTTATTATACACTATATTTTTATCGTGTCAAGTAAAATAATAAAAAAACTTGAAAAAATTTAGCGTATAGGCTAAAATATTTTCAAGGAGGAAAGAAACATGCTTAGAAATAATCTTGCTAAATTAATGATAGATAGAGGAATAACCGCTACACAATTATTCAATGATACAGGGATTGCACGCTCAACAATATCAAAAATTTCAAACAATAAAACCGATAAAATAAATATCTCGACCGTTGACAAGTTATGTAACTACTTAATGGTATCTCCTGCTGATTTTTTTGATTATATTCCGTTCGAAATTTCTATGAAAGCGGGATTTGATAATTACGACTCCTTATCTGAGTTAGAAGAAGAAATGCAATTTGCTTTTGAAGGTTGGGAGGAGCCTGTTTTTTTAATAATCACCATTTTTCATTTAGGAAAAAAGTTGACCATTGAATATCAAGGAAGTTGTTTTGTCAACCCTCAAAGTTTTTTCAAGTGCTCAAATATACAATTTAAAATTTCCAAAGATAATGATGGATTCAGTGATACAGTATTCAACTGGCCAATACAGTTTCAAAATGATTTCGCAGAAATTGTTCGTGAGTATATCCAAAGCACTTTTGATATAGAGCCTAGTTCCTTGGAGGAAACAATTCATTTAGGTACTCTTTTGTCTCCTACTTTCTAACCCACGCACCACAATATAGAAAACATTTTAAGAAAGGAAACGTATGGAAGATTTAAGTAAAAGATTAGTTAATAAAAGTGTCGAGGCTTTTATTATGGGGCTTGAAATATATAACAAACCTACAATTAAGTACAGAATTGAGGGTTTTAGTTTTTTTATCTGTAACGCCTGGGAATTAATGCTAAAGGCTTATATCATTAATAATAATGGTGAAGAATCAATATATTTTAAGGATAGTAAGGATAGAACGATATCATTAGAAAATGCAGTTGAGACAGTATTTCCAGATAAACATGGATCATTACGAAAAAATCTAATTCGAATTATAGAACTTAGGAATACTAGTACCCACTTCATAACAGAAGATTATGAACATATCTATGCCCCATTATTTCAAGCATGTGTTTCTAATTATATTTCTAAAATGCAAGAGTTTCACAATGAGGATATCACAAAACAAATTGCACAAAATTTCTTGACTTTATCAGTCCGCATCGACCAACTTAATCAAGAAGAAATCCGAGCCAAGTACTCTCCTAAAATGGCCGAACGTATACTCGCCGAGCAAGATAAAATTGAAAATGAAATATCTACTAATAATTCTGACTATGCTGTACCTGTTGAAACTCGATTTTATATCACTAAGCGAAAACAAGATGCTGATTTATTTGTTAAACTTGATAATACTGCGGAAACGAGTATAGGTATAGTTAGAGAAATTAAAGATCCAAATGCTATCTATCCATTAACTACTAGGGAAGTTATTAAAATTGTTAATAGACATCTTAAATCAAAAGGGATTCTATTAACAAAAATAGTCGGTGGAGAAAAACAAAAAAAGACGTTTACAACAAACGACTTACAACTTTTTAATACATTTTATGATATCAAGACAAATCAACGTTATTGCTACCATTATAAAATTGGTAATCGATACGGCTACTCTCAAATCCTCTGCGATTTTATAATTGAGGAAATCGAACGAAATCCTGAAACGTTCGTAGAAAACTTGAAAAAAAGACAAAAAAAATAAGATAACCCCAGGCATATGTGAATTCTCGTCCATCGACTTACTCCCCTTTGGGAACACAACGTTAATCCTTCGCAAGTTATCTTGTTAATTCTATTATACCACGCGCGTGGGAAATGTAAAGTGTTTTGTTAGCTAACTGGTAAACTAACTTTAGAAAAAACTCTCAAAAAACACTGTAAAATAAGTGTTTTTACCACTTAACAATTAAGCATATAATTTACCTATCTAACTTGTTAAACCTGGATACAGGGCAATCTGTAAAGCCCTAGCATGATTTAAACCACATTCTAAAACCTTTTTAATAATAGCTTGCCTGCTTTGTTAAATTCGTTTTAGTGTTAGTGTGAAAGGCTTTGCTGATTGGTCTCGGTAAGCCTTTTTTGTTGCAATCACGCGCATTTAGTGCGTGGTTTTTTATTTCTGAATACCAGGGACTTGATTTCCTGATAACTCATATTCAAGCCAATCATGGCTATTACCATGTCCTCAAATGCCTGGTACTGTTCCAGCTCCTCACTGGTCAAGCTATCAATACCGTTATAGCCCCCACGTTCCGCCATTAACTGTTTAGCGTTCCTGTCAGTTACTGCCTTTAGTAGCAGATTGTTCATGGTGCTATGCGCGTGCTTTGGTGCTTGTTCCCAGTTCTCAATACTGTCATGCAGCGTTTTTCTTTTTGGCTTTTCTAACGCCCTCTGCATACGAAACTTAGAAAGTTCCTCACGCATTTCAAAGAATGCTTTGACTAGGTTCATTTTGAACCGCCGTACAGGTTCGGTATTCTTTAGATAAGTGATCAGCAAGGTTGCCTGTTGTTCATTTAGGCGATAGATTTTCATTGGTCGCCCTCGCCCATCTAATTTACGCATTTCAAATGCGATAATTCCGTAGCTTTCAAAATCAGCTTTATGCTTTCTTAAAAGTTCTTGTATTGTGTGATGAGTAACCTCAGCACATTCGGCGATGATCTCGCTTGTAGTATACGGCTCTTTCTTGCCGTCCATGTAGACTAGTTCCATGTTTTTGATCCTTTCTTTAGAGCTAAACCAAAGGTAGCATGCAACATTATATAACCTTCTTTCTAAAAAAATATATCTTCAAGTTTTATGTCGGGGAACAATGATAACAGTAGATTTTTAAAAACTAGTTTTTCAGAATCTTTAAAAGTCACATATCCTTTTTCCTTGTTCATATAACTTTGCTTGCTAATTCCAAGTGCTTCACCCATTTGTTTTTGGGTCATTCCTAACATGTTGCGATAACCTCTGACCTTATTAGGTTTGTACATAACAATCTCCTTTCTTATAACCTTATGCAACCAATTTTAGTCTATTTCAAATTGAATGTCAACACTTTTGTATAACTTTTTAAAACATTTTGTGGATTTTTAGCTTTCTGTTTGATACAATATGTCTGAAGCAAACAGGAGGCTTTGATTAATGAATGATATTGAAGATAAAAAAGTAATTGGATCTCGTATAAAATCCATACGGCAAGAAAAAGGGATGACTTTAGAGGAGTTCGGGAAGCTCTTTGGAGCAGGAAAAGGTCTAGTTTCTCGATGGGAAAACGGGCTTTCTATCCCGAATCCTGAGCGTCTAAAGTCTATAGCCAAGATTGGAGATATGACTGTAAGTCAATTATTACATGGGGAACGCGGAGGAAGTCATTATAACTGGGAAGCTGTAGAAGAACTTTTTAAAAAAATTTTTAATGGTGCCTCTATTGATAAACCAGCCTTACAAAGAACTCAAGCAGTTGTTGACAAGGCTTTCTTCTTAAATTTTGGTATAGAAGATATAGTTAATATCTATTTGTTCCAAAAAAACACCTCTAAACCTTTGGAAAGTCTTGAAGACTTGCAAGATTATTTTGAGAAAACAGTGGATGGATTATCAACTTATTTAGAAGGATCTACTGGTACAGAATTAATGGATTTAGAAATGCAGATAGCATTTTTAAACAGTTATGCATATAAAATCAAAAAGTACCTTGAAACCGGTGAATGGGCTTCTGATATCATTTCTAATCTTAAGGAAAAATCTAGAAAAATAAGAAAAGATGATTAGTTTCCTAACTTCAGTATATAGAAAGGAAAATAGATGGAACCTGCTGAATATCTAAAATCTAGACTGGATAATCAAATTGATTGGTATGACACAAAAAGTCAACACCATCAAAAATGGTTTAAAATTTTAAAGTATACAGAAGTGCTGATGGGATTCTTAATTCCTCTATTAGCAATTTGCAAGCCAATAAAATTTGAACTTTGGTCTGCTGTATTTGCTGGTTCAATGTTGCTTTGTGAAAGTTTTATATCTATATCGAAGCATCATGATAATTGGATTGATTACCGTAGAACAACCGAATCTTTAAAACATGAAAAATATATGTTTTTAACAGGTACGGGGGTTTATAAAAACGAAAAAGATGGCTTCGCCTTGCTTGTTGAACGTTGTGAAACTATTATCTCTAGCGAAAATATAAATTGGGCTAACTTGCAAACGGACACTATTCAACGAAAGGAAAAACAATGAGCGCGCATAAATGTTTTATATCTTTTAAAACTCATGATATGGAGTTCAAAAAATATATACAGGAAAATTTAGACGTGGATATGATTGACAAGTCTCTAAACGAACCGATTGATTCGCAAGATGAAGACTACATCATGCGAAGAATACGAGAAGATTATCTAAAAGATTCTACAGTTACTATTCATCTTATCGGTTCCGAAAGTTCCGAGAATAACTATTGCCAAAATCAAAATTACATCAAAAGAGAATTGCAAGCCTCGCTATCGAATACTTCAGCAGGTAAAAGAAATGGACTTTTAGGAGTAGTTTTACCTTCGATGTATGATCGTATTTATAGAGGAGAACAGGCGTGTTTTACTTGTTTTAAAAATCATGATGTAGTCAAAATAAATGAAGACACTACTGTTAAAGAGTTTAGTTATAATTTTTATCTCCCTCTTGACAACGACAAACATGCATGGAGCGAAGAAGATCGGTATTGTATATTAGTTAAATGGGATGATTTTAAAAAGAACCCAAATAGATATATTGATCAAGCTTTTGATAAAAGGTCGTCTGATATTGTCAAAAAAATAAAGGTTAGACCTTAAAGATCTAACCTCGAATAATTTCATAAGTTTTCTCAAAAATATCTGGTTTAACAGGATATTTTTCACCATCTACGCCTGTGACAATCCAATCTCCCGGAGAAGCCTTCATGACTCCTTCTAAAGTGTCGATATACATTTCTGTATCAATTTGAATAGCATCTACTATTACAGGAAGCTTACGAACTTTAACCATGCTTTCTCCTCCTGAGTTTTTCATTATTATAGCATAAAAATCAGTATTTCCAAAATGGGAACAACTGAGAATCTCAATTAGTATGGGGCTTAAATTTTGATTTTGCAATTTCTTCATTTTCGCTCGGAGTTCAACGCTATATTAGCCCCATATCCGCCTTATTTCCTACTCTGGCACAATTTTACCGTCTGACTTCCTAAAATCAAATATAGGGCAAAAGGTGAAGCCCTAGCATGATTTAAACAACAATCTAAAACCTTTTTAATAATAGCTTGCCTGCTGATGTTTTTTAGAAAGGTTTAAAACATGCAAATAACTGAAGTCAAAAAGAAAAACGGTACAATGGTATACCGAGCTAATGTATATCTAGGAGTTGACAAGGTAACAGGAAAGAAAGCCAAAACAAGTGTAACGGGTAGGACAAGAAAAGAGGTCAAGCAGAAAGCAAAGCACGCGCAAGATGATTTTATATCAAACGGTTGTACAGTGACAAAAGTAGTACCTGTAAAGAATTATCAAGAGTTAGCTGATCTATGGCTAGACAGCTACCAGCTTACAGTAAAACCTCAGACTTTTTTAGACACTAAGAGAATGCTGTACAATCATCTTATACCTGTCTTTGGTACTCTCAAACTGACCAAGCTATCTGTTAGCTATATACAAAGCTTTATTAACGATTTATCGACTCAGCTAGTTCACTATGCCGTGGTTCATTCAATAAATAGGCGTGTCTTACAGTATGGGGTATCTCTCCAGCTCTTGCCATTCAATCCAGCTAGGGATATTATTCTCCCTAAAAAGCCTAAACGTGAGAATAAAGCAATCAAGTTCATAGCTTCAGATGACTTAAAGGCTTTGTTGCTCCATATGGAAAAACTGGCGTTTAAGAAATATAGATATTATTTTGATTATGTTCTGTATAGTGTCTTACTTGCTACTGGTTGTCGTTTCGGTGAAGTAGTAGCCCTGGAATGGTCGGATATCGATTTTGAGAATGGAACTATAAGCATTAACAAGAATTACAGTAGATTATTAAAGTTAATAGGTACACCAAAAAGTAAAGCTGGAGTTAGGACAATCAGCATAGACAAGAAAACGGTCAACATGTTACGTCTTTACCAGAATAGACAACGCCAATTATATTTGGAGTCCGGGGCGCGTGTTTCGTCTGTGGTGTTTGCAACACCTACGAGAGAGTACCAGAACCTGGCAACCAGACAAGAGGCTTTAGATAGACGCTGTAATGAGATTTCTATCCCTCGCTTTACTTTTCACGCTTTCCGCCATACTCACGCTAGTTTATTGCTAAATGCTGGTATCAGCTATAAAGAATTACAATATCGTTTAGGTCATGCTACTTTAGCTATGACCATGGATATATACAGCCACCTATCTGCGAATAAAGAAAAAGAGGCGGTTTCATATTTTGAAAAAGCTATGAATAGCTTGTAAGTCCACAAAAAGGTGAACAAATTTATATTTTAGAACTCATAGGCTGGCTAAAAAGCCTATTAAATCAACGTTTATAAACAACAAAGGAGAAAAACATGACTTTTGAAGAAATCTTGCCTGGATTAAAGGCTAAGAAAAAATATGTACGAACTGGTTGGGGAGGGGCTGAAAACTATGTGCAGCTTTTTGACACTATCGAGCAAAACGGGGTTGCACTTGAAGTGACGCCTTATTTCCTCATCAACGTGTCAGGAGAAGGGGAAGGTTTTTCCATGTGGAGTCCGACACCTTGTGATGTTTTGGCGACGGATTGGGTAGAAGTGCATGACTAGACGTGTATTGATTACGGGAGTAAGTTCAGGGATTGGTCTGGCTCAAGCCCGCCTCTTTTTAGAGAAGGGATATCAAGTATATGGAGTTGACCAAGGTGAAAATCCATTCTTGGAGGGTGATTTTCACTTTTTACAGAGAGATTTGATCTTGGACTTGGAGCCTATTTTTGACTGGTGCCCTTATGTGGATGTTTTGTGTAATACTGCGGGAGTATTGGATGATTACAAACCCCTTTTGGGACAATCAGCGCAGGAAATCCAAGAGATTTTTGAAATTAACTATATGACTCCTGTTGAGTTGACTCGGTATTATTTGACACAAATGTTGGAAAATAAAAAAGGAATCATAATCAATATGTGTTCCATTGCCTCAAGTCTAGCTGGTGGAGGTGGACACGCCTATACTTCCTCTAAGCATGCCTTGGCTGGATTTACCAAGCAGTTGGCTCTAGACTATGCTGAAGCTGGGATTCAGGTCTTTGGTATTGCTCCAGGTGCAGTCAAGACTGGAATGACTGCAGCTGACTTTGAGCCAGGTGGATTGGCAGATTGGGTGGCTAGCGAGACACCCATCAAACGCTGGATTGAGCCAAGTGAAATTGCAGAAGTCAGCATATTCCTAGCTAGCGGTCACGTATCCGCCATGCAAGGACAAATCCTGACAGTGGATGGTGGCTGGTCTTTGAAGTAGGAGGAGTAGGATGGAAATCAAACATCATTTTGGTGTATACGGAGTCTGTCTTCAAGAAGGTAGACTTCTCTGCATTGAAAAAACGAGAGGCCCTTATCAACATCGTTATGATTTACCTGGTGGGAGTCAGGAACTAGGTGAGGGGTTGACAGAAACTCTCAAGAGGGAAGTTATGGAAGAGACGGGGTATACGCTTAGCGATTATTCAAACCCTAGAATCTATGATGTGCTAGGTTCAAGAAAATGGGCAAAACTTTGCCGTACATCATATCATGGCCTTTTATGATATTGAGATTAACGAGGAGGAACCTCAAGTTACGATTTCTGAAGCTGTTTCTGATGGTGCTAATGACTCACATGGATATATTTGGAAGGATATTCAAGAAATCACAGAAGAAAACGCATCGCCATTAGTCTTGAAGGTTAAGTCTGAATTATTAGGATTTCCAGAACTGGACAAGACCTTGTATATGAATTGGAAGGTGAATGATGAGAAACCAACTTGCCCTTAGTGGCGAACGAATTGTTGAAAAAGTTTACCCTCAATTATTACATCATGTTGGTATGATTCGTGGAGAATACTTACTGAGAGAGCTTAATCAAAACATCCTATTAGCAAGTTGTCAGCAATTTATAAAAGAAGTAAGTAAAAAATTACAAAGGAGCAACTCATGACACCGCAAGAAATGTGGAATGACTACAAGCAAATCAACCCCTCTATCGGAGATGAGATAGATGCCTGGGCTTTTGGAGTGGAAGCAGATCTCTTGGCAGATTTGGTTTTAAAAGGCGAAAAGACAGCAACTGCCTCGGCCTACGACCTCTACGCAATAGAGGATGAACCTCTTCCGCAAGAAGGGACCTTCGATGTTATTTTAGACAGTCAAGATCAGGCTGTCTGCATTGTCGAAATTACCAAGGTTTCCGTTCAGCCTTTCAATCAAGTTTCTGCAGACCATGCCTACAAGGAAGGGGAGGGAGACAAATCTTTAGCCTATTGGCGTCAGGTTCATGAGGACTTTTTCACCGAGTGGATGAGGGAAGCCGGACTGACTTTTACCCCTGACAGCAAGGTTGTTTTGGAAGAATTTCGCAAGGTCTACCCACTCTAGACTGCAGAAGGAAGAAAGTTTTGGAAATTACCGTCCAATCCTTTTTTCTAAAGCAAAACATGATATAATAAGTTTGTTTGAAGAAGAGTAAAACTCTTAAACTTAGAATAGGAGAAAACTATGCAAGCAGTTGAACATTTTATTACGCAATTTGTTCCTGAACATTATGATTTATTTTTAGACTTGAGTCGTGAGACCAAGACCTTTTCTGGGAAGGTGACCATTACTGGTCAGGCACAGAGTGACCGTATTTCCCTTCACCAAAAAGACTTGGAAATCACTTCTGTAGAAGTTGCGGGTCAAGCTCATCCATTTACAGTTGATCATGAAAATGAAGCCCTTCATGTCGAATTGGCTGAGGCTGGTCAAGTTGAATTGGTCATCGCCTTTTCAGGAAAAATCACAGACAATATGACAGGGATTTACCCTTCTTACTACACAGTTGATGGTATCAAGAAGGAAGTCTTGTCTACTCAGTTTGAAAGCCATTTTGCGCGTGAAGCCTTCCCATGTGTGGATGAGCCTGAAGCCAAGGCTACTTTTGACCTCGCCCTTCGTTTTGACCAGGCAGAAGGTGAAGTGGCCTTGTCAAACATGCCAGAAATTGATGTGGAAAAACGCAAGGAAACAGGCATCTGGAAGTTTGAGACAACACCTCGCATGTCTTCTTACTTATTAGCTTTTGTTGCAGGTGATTTGCAAGGGGTGACCGCTAAAACTAAAAATGGTACCCTCGTAGGTGTCTACTCAACCAAAGCTCATCCCCTATCTAACCTTGATTTCTCACTAGACATCGCCGTTCGCTCAATCGAGTTTTACGAAGATTACTACGGAGTTAAGTACCCAATTCCTCAATCTCTCCATATCGCCCTTCCTGACTTCTCAGCAGGTGCTATGGAAAACTGGGGTCTTGTGACCTACCGTGAAGTTTACTTGGTTGTGGATGAGAACTCAACCTTTGCTAGCCGTCAACAAGTTGCCCTAGTTGTAGCACATGAGTTGGCTCACCAATGGTTTGGAAACCTTGTGACTATGAAATGGTGGGATGACCTCTGGCTCAATGAAAGCTTCGCTAACATGATGGAATATGTCTGTGTCGATGTCATCGAGCCAACTTGGAATATTTTTGAAGACTTCCAAACAGGTGGTGTGCCGGGAGCACTTAAACGTGATGCGACTGATGGCGTTCAGTCTGTCCACGTCGAAGTTAAACACCCAGACGAAATCAATACCCTCTTTGACGGAGCTATCGTCTATGCCAAAGGAAGCCGTCTCATGCATATGCTTCGTCGTTGGCTCGGCGATGCTGATTTTGCTAAAGGTTTGCATGCTTACTTTGAAAAGCACCAATATGGAAATACCATTGGTCGTGACCTATGGAATGCCCTTGGTCAAGCATCAGGTCGTGATGTTGCAGCCTTCATGGATTCTTGGTTGGAGCAACCTGGTTATCCAGTTCTCACTGTCAAAGTTGAAAATGATGTCTTGAAGATTTCGCAAAAACAATTCTTTATCGGTGAGCACGAAGACAAGAACCGCCTCTGGGTGGTGCCACTGAACAGCAACTGGAAAGGTTTGCCAGATACACTCGAAACTGAAAGTATCGAAATCCCTGGCTACGCCGCTCTTCTTGCTGAAAATAAAGGAGCCCTTCGTCTCAACACTGAAAATACTGCCCACTACATTACCGACTATCAAGGAGACTTGTTAGAAGCTGTTCTTGCTGAGCTAGAAACACTTGATAATACAAGCAAACTACAAATCGTTCAAGAACGTCGTTTGTTGGCTGAAGCAGGGCACATTTCTTATGCAGACTTGCTCCCAGTCCTTGATAAACTTGCTAAGGAAGAATCTTACCTTGTCGTTTCAGCTGTTTCTCAAGTGATTTCTGCCCTTGAGCGCTTTATTGATGAAGGAACAGATGCTGAAACAGCCTTCAAATCACTGGTTGCTAAATTGGCTCGTCACAACTATGACCGTCTTGGCTTTGAAGCCAAAGATGGAGAATCAGATGAGGATGAATTGGTTCGTCAGTTGACCATTTCCATGATGATTCGCTCCAATGATGCAGAAGCTAGTCAAGTCGCTAGCCAAATCTTTGCAGCTCATAAGGAGAACCTTGCAGGACTTCCAGCAGCCATCCGTGCACAAGTTCTCATCAATGAGATGAAACACCATGAGACCAAGGACTTGGTCGCAACTTATCTGGACCTCTACACTCATGCCACAGATGCTGTTTTCAAACGCCAGTTGGCAGCTGCTCTAGCCTACAGTACAGATGCTGACAATATCCAAACCTTGATTAGTTCGTGGAAGGATAAGTTTGTTGTGAAACCACAAGACTTGTCTGCTTGGTATTACCAGTTCCTAGATCATCAAACAACTCAAGAAACTGTTTGGGTATGGGCGCGTGAAAACTGGGAGTGGATCAAGGCAGCTCTTGGTGGGGATATGAGCTTTGATAGCTTTGTTATCCTACCTGCCCATGTATTTAAGACAGAGCAACGCTTGGCAGAGTACAAGGAATTCTTTGAGCCACAACTCTCTGACCTTGCTCTTAGCCGTAACATTCGCATGGGGATCAAGGATATCGCAGCGCGTGTTGATTTGATTAAGCGTGAAAAAGCAGCAGTAGAAAAGGTTTTGAAAGCAAGTAAGTAATAGATAAAAAACAGCGGATCTTGCAATCTGCTGTTTTTTGGAAGTCAGTATAAAGTGTCCATCCTGAAAATCGTGTTATAATAGCAATGTCAAAGAAATTTTACCTAGAATTGTATAGGATGTTAAAGAATTTCGTCTAGCCAATTCGTGAAGAAAAGAATAATATAAAGAGGAAATGCAGATGTTAGGAAAACAATTAAAATTATTTAGAGAACAAAATGGCTACAGTCAGAATCAAATAGCAGAATGTCTGGGGACGACTCGTCAAACTATCTCAAATTGGGAAAATGATAAAACAATTATAGATAGTCATAGTTTGATTCGCTTAGCTGATTTTTATCAGATCTCTTTAGATGAGTTATGTGGACGAAAAAAGATTCCTGTTTACAAGAATTCAAAGATCAAGTCTATGATTTTAGCTAATGCTTGTACACTTTGGACCTGCTTCGCTTCCACTCATCGCTAAATCAATTGTTTTCCGACTAGCTTTTCAATTCTATTGATTCTAGGAGGACAATGATGTCTTACGTTTATTTAACTCTTGCTATTGTATCTGAAATAGCTGCCACAAGTCTGTTAAAACTGTCGCAAGGTTTTTCGAAAATGCTTTTTGGGATTCTTGCTTTAGTTTTGTATGGCTTGTGTTTTTTCTTTCTATCTTTGTCTTTGAAAGGCATACAACTAAATCTAGTCTATGCTATTTGGTCTGGTGTTGGTTTGGTTGGAACAACTGTGCTATCTATTTTGCTTTTTCATGAAAAAGTAACGTTCGCAAGTCTCTTGGGAATTGCTTTAGTTATTGTGGGGCTTGTTATATTAAACCTATCACAAAAGGTTCACTAATGAGGTAGTATGTTATGGGTGACAATTATTTTAAGAATAAAAGAGTCGTTATTATTGGTGCCAGTGGAAATTTGGGACAAGCCTATACACAAGCTTTTTTTCAAGCAGGTGCTCATTTATTTCTTTTAGGTCGCAATATGAATAAATTAGCCAGTTTTTCTGAGAATATTGCTTCCAAGATTCCGATTTGCTCAGTAGATATAACGAATGAAACTTCTATTAAAGTTGCAGTGTCTGAAGTTCAAAAGTGGTCGGGTAATATAGATATTGTTATTAATGCAACGGGATTTGATGTACGAAAATCTTTATTATCTCACTCTGAGGAGGAGATCAATCAAACTATGACGATTAACCTAATAGGGGCTATCCTTGTCAGCAAACATTTTTTACCTTTGTTAAAAAATCAAAAAGGAGCAACCATTGTGCATTCAGGAGGTTTTGCAGATGGTAGGCTGGCCTTCCCCTATTATAGTGTAGATGTGGCGAGCCGCGCCGGACTTTTTTCTTTTATCGAATCAATGAACCGAGAATTAATACAGGAGCAGAAAAAGATGCATATAACTTATTTTTGCCCCAATGCAGCAGACACACCATCAGAAAAGCCTTATCATCCAGTTTGGAGAGAAATGGGGATCTCTATATCAAGTACAAATCAAGTAACCCAAGCTTTACTTAAAGGTATAAAATCTCGTAAAAGAGTGATTTTGATGGGACAAGGTACAAAGATTTTTACAACATTAAACCTTCTATCCCCAGCAATAGCGGATTATCTTTTACTGAGACGATACGGTCGTATTTTAAAAAAATATTTTGGATAAATTTTCTATTATTTTTCTAAGAATTTTCTCATCTTTTAGTATTCTTTAAGAAAAAATAATTAAGATGTATGTAGCCTAAAGAAAGGATGTGGTGAATTTATGAAGTAGAGCTTCTTCATTTTTTCACAGAAACTTAAAGCAGAAAGAAAGAAAAATATAGAATGAATAAAGAGAAAATGATTGTTGTAGAAAAAAGCACCAAGTGGAGGCTATCAGTAGTAGCAAGTGGTTCTTTAGTGGTCGGCTTGCTTGGTGGTTATATATTCGGTTCTTTGACTCAAAAATCAACAAATCAGCAGTCGACCGTTCAAACATCGAAAACCCAGCAAGATAATCAAGATGGCAATAATATGCAAAGTCACGGTGGACAGCCGCCGCAAGGAAATAATAATCAAGAAGGCGGTAGCAATTCTAAGAAGAAACCAGCCAATGCAGATGGAAGTACGAAGGCCAAGGATATCAATTCTAACCAAAATAATGAAGAAAACACTACAAAATCTTAATCCATTTGTTAAAGCCATGATATAATAATTAAAGAATTATACTAAGATCCAAAAAATGATACAAAAATTCTTTATTTTATAATAACCTTAGATGAAGCTGATTAGTATCTTATAGCAGGAGGAGAACAAGATGATTAAGATTTTACTAGTAGAAGACGACTTAGGGTTGTCAAACTCAGTATTTGACTTTTTAGATGATTTTGCAGATGTCATGCAGGTTTTTGATGGAGAAGAAGGTCTCTACGAAGCTGAAAGTGGCGTTTATGACTTGATTTTGCTTGACTTGATGTTGCCTGAAAAAAATGGCTTCCAAGTCTTGAAAGAGCTGCGCGAAAAAGGAATTACGACACCAGTCCTTATCATGACAGCTAAGGAAAGTTTGGATGACAAGGGACATGGTTTTGAGTTGGGAGCGGATGACTACCTCACCAAGCCTTTCTACCTAGAAGAACTCAAAATGCGGATCCAAGCCCTTCTCAAACGTTCAGGTAAGTTTAACGAAAACACCTTGACCTATGGAGATATTGTCGTCAACCTTTCAACGAATGAAGTGAAGGTGGAAGATACTCCTGTGGAACTACTCGGAAAAGAGTTTGAGTTATTGGTTTACTTCCTTCAAAATCAAAATGTTATTCTTCCCAAGACGCAAATTTTTGATCGTCTATGGGGATTTGATAGCGATACGACGATTTCCGTTGTAGAAGTCTATGTCTCAAAAGTTCGTAAGAAATTGAAGGGAACAGCCTTTGCTGAAAATCTTCAAACCTTGCGTAGTGTCGGGTATATTTTAAAAGATGTTCAATAAACTAAAAAAAACATGGTATGCGGATGATTTCAGCTATTTCATTCGAAACTTTGGAGTGTTCACCCTGATCTTCTCTGCTATGACCTTGATTATCCTCCAGGTCATGCACTCGAGTCTCTACACTTCTGTAGATGAAAAACTCCAAGCCCTTAGTAGTAGTCCCCAAGCGGTTATCCAGTTGGCCCTGAATCGGGCAACTGAGGAAGTCAAGGATATTCAACCAGCAACAGCGGATGCCAACAAGGCTGAAATCAAGCCCAATGTCAGCTCCAATACGGAAGTCTTGCTCTTTGACAAGGATTTTAATCAGCTCTTACTGGGCAATCGTTTTTTAGGTTTGGACAAGATCAAGCTGGACAAAAAGGAGTTGAATCACATTCGCCAAATCCAAGTTGTCAATAGCTACGGTCAGGAAGAAACCTATCGGATGATTTTGATGGAAACCAACTCATCTTCTGTCTCAAGTAACGTCAAATATGCGGCGGTTTTAATCAATACCAGCCAGCTCGAGCAAATCAGCCAAAACCACGAGCATTTAATTGTTGTAGTCATGGCTAGTTTCTGGCTCCTGTCTTTAATTGCCAGTGTTTACTTGGCACGTGTCAGTGTCAAACCCTTGCTGGAAAGCATGCAAAAGCAGAAGTCCTTTGTTGAAAATGCCAGTCACGAACTGAGAACGCCTTTGGCCGTTTTACAAAATCGTTTAGAAAATCTCTTTCGAAAACCAGAGGCAACGATTATGGAATCCAGCGAAAGTATCGCTTCGAGTCTTGAAGAAGTTCGCAACATGCGCTTCCTCACGACCAATCTTCTCAACCTTGCACGTCGCGATGATGGAATTAAACCAGAAATAGCAGAAGTATCACCACAGTTCTTTAAAACAACCTTTGCTAACTATGAGTTGATTGCTTCTGAAAATGATCGTATTTTTGAGTATGAAAATCGGATTTATCGTCCTTTCATGACCGATCAGTTGCTCCTCAAACAGCTCATGACCATCTTATTTGACAATGCCATCAAGTATACTGAAGAAGATGGGAAAATTGAGTTTGTAGTTCATGCTACAGATCGCCACCTCTATCTTACAGTAACGGATAATGGAATTGGAATCTCAGCTGCTGACAAGAAGAAAATCTTTGACCGATTTTACCGTGTAGACAAGGCAAGAACCCGTCAGAAAGGTGGCTTTGGTCTTGGACTATCTTTGGCCAAGCAGATCGTAGATGCCTTACGAGGAACGATTAGCGTAAAAGATAACAAACCTAGAGGAACAATTTTTGAAGTTAAGATCGCTATTCAATCTCCTTCAAAACGTAAGAATAAATAAAAAAGACAGTTATATAACTGTCTTTTTTGATAACTAGAAAAGAGGTTGGTAGAAGTACCAACCTTTATTTTGAAAATTTTCGTTTCATTATCTTTCGTTGAAGTTGTAAAAGTGCGAAGCTTGTTGCCATAGCAGCGATAAAGGACAAAGCTGTATTTAATTTTAAGGCTAAAAAGATAAAACTAAACAGTGCCATAAAAATACAGAAACAAGCGATATTTACAAAAAATAAAATCTCTTTTAGGTTAGGGCCGACTGGGGCTTCTGGTGTGTAATCTTGGTAAAGCGGAGTTTGTTTCGATTCGGGAGCTTGTTCAAACTCATAAGCTTCTAGTTTTCTTGCGGACATGATTCTCTCCTTAACAGTACATAACTATTTTATCATTTTTTATGCAGAGAATTATTACAGGATTGTTACAAAACTACTAAAGTCTCTTATCATCCTCTAAGTCGCTCTCTTGACACCTACAAGGGAAAATGGTAGCATGGATGTTACACTTAAAACAGATGACCTAACTTTCTCTATTATAAATATACTGAGAAAGGAAAGGATAACTTATATAAATTGATAGCAAGCTGAGGCTTTTCCTAAGATGATTTGTTGAGTTGCTACCTGGATACTTTTGAAGAGTATTGATAGGAGTTGTTTTGAATGGATGGAAGGACAGAGATTCTGTCTATTGGACTGGGTGGCATTCTTGCTACCTCTGGGAAAAGTAAAAGGAGATAAGCATGTATCTTGCTATCAAAGAGATATTACGAAATAAACTTCGATATAGTTTGATTCTAACTACCATTTTTCTTATCGCTTTTATGGTCTTTTTTATGACTAGTCTAGCTCTCGGTCTTGTGCGAAACAACCGAGCAGCTATTGATAACTGGCAAGCGACGGGTGTTGTTTTATCCGACTACGCAAATGATAATTTGACAGCATCTTTTATCCCTGAAAAGGACTACAAAGATAAGAGTTCTAAAGAGGCTGCTCCATTGGGCTATATGTTCGCTGTAACCAATCTAGTCGATGGTAGTGAAAAGGTCAATGTTTCCATTTTTGCTCAAGACTGGGACTCTTTTATCTCTCCTAGTTTGACGGAGGGTCGTTATCCTGAAGGGGATGATGAGGTTGTCGTGGATCAGTCTTTTGAGAACTATGGGATGAAGCTAGGTGATGCCATTCAGCTCAATGGAAGCGAGACAAGCTACAAGATTGTAGGCTTGACTCAAGGAAATAAATTTTTCACTGAGCCTGTTGTCTTTACGAGTCTGACAAATTATTGGACCTTACAAGGAACCTTGAAAGCCAATCGTTCCATCTCTGCCTTGGTATTGAAAAATGACATAGAAGTGTCTGGAGACGGACTGAAACAGATTTCCATTCCAAAAATGATTTCGAAAATTCCTGGTTACACACCTCAGGTTAATGTATTTTCAGGGATGATTCTTGCTATGATTGTTATCACTGGCTTGATTGTGGGGATTTTTGTTTATATCATTACTATCCAAAAACTAGGACTTTATGGAATAATGCGAGCTCAGGGAATACAGATCAAAACCATTGTATGGTCTCTATTCTGTCAAATCTTCCTCCTAGCTGGTATGGGGATTGCTTTAGCCTTGCTAGCAATCGGAGGAGTCATTTTAGTCTTACCAGCTACCTTCTTTTTCTATCCAAGTTGGATAGCCTACTCTGTCCTAAGCTTGGTAATTTGCTTGATGGCCCTTCTAGGTGGTGTCATTTCACTTCCACGCTTGCTAAAGGTGGACCCGATTACTGCGATTGCAGAGTGATAAGGAGAATAGTATGACAACATTGATAGAAATGAATCAAGTGACAAAAACCTACGGGGAAGGAAAGATGAAAGTCGTAGCCCTGCATGAGACGAATTTTCGGCTAAAGGCGGGAGAGTTCGTAGCTATCGTTGGGCCTTCAGGTTCCGGAAAGACGACCTTTCTAACAACTCTAGGACAACTACAGGAAGCATCGAGTGGAAAGATTCTAGTCAAGGGGAAGGAAACAGGCAGTTTGACGGAGAAGGAAAAAACAGATCTCCGTTTTAGAGAGTTTGGTTTCATTCTCCAGGCTTCAAACTTAATTCCTTTTCTAACGGTCAAGGAACAGCTGGATTTGATTGACAGACTGGATAAGGGGGAAAATAGTAAAAGTGACCGAAAAGATCTCTTTGAGTTGTTGGATTTGGAAAAAGTAAAAGATCATTATCCCAAGTCTCTATCGGGTGGTGAACGTCAACGTGCGGCCATTGCTAGAGCGCTCTATAACAATCCAAGCATTGTGCTTGCAGATGAGCCGACAGCCAGTCTAGATACCGAGCGTGCTTACCAAGTAACGGAGATGTTGGCTGCCATTGCCCATGAACAAGGTAGAGGAGTTGTTATGATTACGCACGATACTCGTCTTCTTGATAAGGTTGATCGTATTTATGTCATGAACGATGGCCACCTAGTTGAAGAAACACATGCATAAAATAGAGTGAATGGTACAAGTTACTGTTCACTTTTTTGATTGGAAAAGATAGAAACAAGTTTAACTTTTTATGAAACTCTCAGTACCCATAGCTGATTTTTGAGAAATGTGGTATAATTTTCCTTATGGAAAAGATTATCATTACAGCAACTGCTGAAAGTATTGAACAAGTTGAACAGTTACTCGAAGCTGGCGTAGACCGTATCTATGTTGGTGAGAAAGATTTTGGCCTTCGTCTGCCAACAACCTTTAGTTATGAAGAGTTGCGCACCATCGCTAAGTTGGTTCATGAAGCAGGCAAGGAATTGATTGTTGCGGTTAATGCACTCATGCACCAAGATATGATGGACCGTATCAAGCCTTTCCTAGACTTCTTGGAAGAAATCAAGACAGACTATATTACTGTTGGGGATGCAGGTGTCTTTTACGTGGTCAATCGTGATGGCTATTCCTTCAAGACTATCTACGATGCTTCAACCATGGTAACAAGTAGTCGTCAAATTAACTTCTGGGGTCAAAAGGCTGGCGCATCTGAGGCGGTTTTGGCGCGTGAAATTCCATCTGCTGAACTCTTCAAGATGCCTGAGATTTTGGAAATTCCTGCTGAAGTATTGGTTTATGGGGCTAGTGTCATTCACCATTCTAAGCGTCCGCTCTTGCAAAACTACTATAACTTCACGCACATCGATGATGAAAAGACACGTAAACGTGATCTCTTCTTAGCAGAACCGAGTGACCCTGAGAGCCATTACTCTATCTTTGAAGATAATCATGGTACCCACATCTTTGCCAACAATGACCTTGATTTGATGACCAAATTGACAGAATTGGTGGAGCATGGTTTCACTCACTGGAAGATAGAGGGTCTCTACACACCTGGTCAGAATTTTGTGGAAATTGCTAAACTCTTTATTCAAGCGCGTAGCTTGATCCAAGAGGGGAATTTCAGCCATGACCAAGCTTTCTTGTTAGATGAGGAAGTGCGCAAGTTACACCCTAAAAACCGTTTCCTCGACACAGGATTCTATGATTACGATCCTGATATGGTTAAATAGGACACCAAAACCCGAAATAAAAATGTTCGGGTTTTTCAAGTGTATTCATGAAATAAAAACGGATACATGTTATAATAAAAGTAGCTCTTTAATGGAGGTGTTTAAGTGGAGAATCTGAAAAAGATGGCAGGTATCAAGGCTGCTGAGTTTGTCAAGGATGGCATGGTAGTCGGACTTGGAACTGGTTCTACTGCCTACTATTTCGTAGAAGAAATCGGTCGTCGGATTAAGGAAGAAGGTTTGCAGATTACTGCTGTGACGACTTCCAGTGTTACTAGTAAACAGGCTGAAGGTCTTAACATCCCGCTCAAGTCGATTGACCAAGTGGACTTTGTCGATGTGACAGTCGATGGAGCGGATGAAGTAGATAGCCAGTTTAACGGGATCAAAGGCGGTGGTGGTGCCCTTCTGATGGAGAAGGTTGTCGCAACGCCCTCAAAAGAATACATTTGGGTGGTAGATGAAAGCAAACTGGTAGAAAAACTAGGTGCTTTTAAATTGCCAGTAGAAGTCGTTCAGTATGGCGCAGAACAGGTCTTTCGTCGGTTTGAGAGAGCTGGCTATAAACCAAGTTTCCGTGAAAAAGACGGCCAACGTTTTGTGACCGATATGCAGAACTTTATCATTGACTTAGCCTTGGATGTCATTGAAGATCCAATTGCCTTCGGGCAAGAATTGGACCATGTCGTTGGTGTCGTAGAGCATGGCTTGTTCAACCAAATGGTGGATAAGGTCATCGTAGCGGGACGAGATGGTGTTCAGATTTTAACTTCAACAAAAGCAAACTAATCAACATAATAAGGAGACAGACTATGTCAAAATTTAATCGTATTCACTTGGTGGTACTGGATTCTGTGGGAATCGGTGCTGCGCCAGATGCCAATAACTTTGTCAATGCAGGGGTTCCAGACGGAGCTTCTGACACACTTGGACACATTTCAAAAACAGTTGGTTTGAATGTGCCAAACATGGCTAAAATCGGTCTAGGAAATATTCCTCGCGAAGCGCCTCTTAAGACTGTACCAGCTGAAAGCAACCCAACAGGATATGTGACAAAATTGGAAGAAGTATCTCTTGGTAAGGATACTATGACTGGACACTGGGAAATCATGGGACTCAACATTACCGAGCCTTTCGATACTTTCTGGAACGGATTCCCAGAAGAAATCTTGACAAAAATCGAAGAATTTTCAGGACGCAAGGTCATTCGTGAAGCCAACAAACCTTACTCAGGAACAGCTGTTATCGATGATTTTGGACCACACCAGATGGAAACTGGGGAGTTGATTATCTATACTTCAGCAGATCCTGTTTTGCAGATTGCTGCCCACGAAGACATCATTCCTTTGGATGAATTGTACCGTATCTGTGAATACGCGCGTTCGATTACCCTTGAGCGTCCTGCCCTTCTAGGTCGTATCATTGCCCGTCCATATGTAGGTGAACCAGGTAACTTCACTCGTACAGCTAACCGTCGTGACTTGGCTGTATCTCCATTTGCACCGACTGTTTTGGATAAATTGAACGAAGCAGGTATCGATACGTACGCTGTTGGTAAAATCAACGATATCTTTAACGGAGCTGGTATCAATCATGACATGGGCCACAACAAGTCAAACAGCCACGGAATTGATACACTGTTGAAGACCATGGGCCTTGCTGAGTTTGAAAAAGGATTCTCATTCACAAACTTGGTTGATTTTGATGCCCTTTACGGCCACCGCCGCAATGCTCATGGTTACCGTGATTGCTTGCATGAGTTTGATGAACGCTTGCCTGAAATTATCGCAGCCATGAGAGAGAACGACCTTCTTTTGATTACTGCTGACCATGGAAATGACCCAACCTATGCAGGAACAGACCACACTCGTGAATATATTCCACTTTTAGCTTACAGCCCTGCCTTTAAAGGAAATGGTGTCATTCCAGTTGGGCATTTTGCAGATATCTCAGCAACAGTTGCGGATAACTTTGGTGTTGAAACTGCCATGATTGGGGAAAGTTTCTTAGATAAATTGGTATAAGATGAAACGCTATGCTTTACTGGTAAGGGGAATTAATGTCGGTGGCAAGAATAAGGTTGTTATGGCGCAACTTCGTCAAGAACTGACAGAGTTGGGACTGGAAAAAGTTGAAACCTACATCAACAGTGGCAATATTTTCTTTACTTCGACAGATGACAAAGCCCAATTGGTTGAAAAGTTAGAGACTTTCTTTGAAGTCCATTATCCATTTATACAGAGCTTTTCTTTGCTGAGTCATGAAGACTATGAAGCAGAGCTGAAGAATCTGCCTGAATGGTGGACCAAAGATTTGGCACGAAAGGATGTGCTCTTCTACACGGAGGGCTTGGATGTGGCTCAAGTCATTGAGACAGTTGAAAGTTTGGAACTGAAAGATGAAGTGGTTCATTTTGGAAGACTTGGGATTTTCTGGGGGAAGATCTCTGAAGAATCTTACTATGCAACTGCCTATCACAAGTACTTGCTCAAGATGCCTTTTTATCGCCACATCACCATTCGCAATGCAAAAACCTTTGACAAAATCGGTCAAATGCTAAAAAATAATAAAGGAGACACACAATGACATTTTTAGATAAGATCAAGGAAACAGCTGCTTTCCTGAAAGACAAGGGAATACTAGCGCCTGAGTTCGGTCTAATCCTTGGATCAGGACTTGGAGAATTGGCAGAAGAAATCGAAAATCCAGTTGTAGTAGATTATACAGACATTCCAAACTGGGGCCGCTCTACAGTAGTCGGACACGCTGGGAAATTGGTATATGGTGAACTTGCAGGCCGCAAGGTCTTGGCTCTTCAAGGTCGTTTCCATTTCTATGAGGGAAATCCTCTTGAAGTCGTGACTTTCCCAGTACGTGTGATGAAAGTTCTCGGATGTGAAGGTGTCATTGTAACCAATGCAGCTGGTGGTATTGGTTTCGGTCCTGGTACCTTGATGGCTATCTCAGACCATATCAACATGACGGGTCAAAATCCATTGATGGGCGAAAACTTGGATGACTTTGGTCCACGTTTCCCAGATATGTCTAAAGCCTACACTCCAGAATATCGTGCTACTGCCCATGAAGTGGCTAAAAAACTCGGTATCAAGCTTGATGAAGGTGTCTATATCGGTGTTACTGGTCCGACTTATGAAACACCTGCAGAGATTCGTGCCTATAAGACATTGGGAGCAGATGCAGTTGGTATGTCCACTGTTCCTGAAGTTATTGTGGCAGCCCACTCAGGCTTGAAAGTTCTAGGAATTTCATGTATCACTAACCACGCTGCTGGTTTCCAAGAAGAACTCAACCACGAAGAAGTTGTGGAAGTGACAGAGCGTGTTAAAGGCGACTTCAAAGGCTTGCTTAAAGCTATTATTGCTGAATTGTAATGTCATGAGAGTTCACTTTATTTTACATGAGACATTTGAGGTTCCAGGCGCATATCTAAAATGGGCTATAGAACGAGGTCATCAAATTACATCAACAAAGGTTTATGAAAAAGAACCTCTTCCTGAAACAATTGACGGGATTGATTTTCTGATTGTCATGGGTGGTCCTCAATCACCTGATGAGGATAGAGAAAACTTCCCATACTATGATCCAAAGGCTGAGCTTGCTTTTATGAAAGAAGCGATTGCTGCAGATATCTATATTGTTGGTGTCTGTCTTGGTGCGCAACTCCTATCTGTTGCCTATGGTGCGAAGTATGAACATAGTCCAGAGCGCGAGATCGGCGTTTATCCTGTGACATTGACGATGCAAGGTCTAACAGATCCTCATGTCAGCTTGTTCGGAAAAAACATAGAAACCGGCCACTGGCACGGTGATATGCCAGGACTGACAGATGAAGCTGTCGTCTTGGCGACCAGTCAAGGTTGTCCACGCCAAATTATTCGCTTCAGTCCGAAACATTATGCCTTTCAGGCTCATTTGGAATTTGATCCAGACGCAGTAGAATTATTGATTGCTGCGGATGGTGAGGAGAAATTAAGAGAGCAAAGTGAAAAGTTGCCTTTTGTTCAAACACCAGAAGAATTACGTGGAAACGATTATTCTGAAATGAATGCAAAACTGTATGCATTTTTAGATTCATTGGTAAACTAGGAACTACAGAAATCAAGAGTATCTGAGTTATAGTCAAACTCGGGCTAACTGTTCTGCAAAATATTTAAATTTAAAATCAAGAAAGAAAGGAATTGAACCCACCCTAAAAGCGGTGGGAAAAAGATAGTTGGTCTAGCGAGCATCGCTCACTGCGCCCAACTCCTATTTTCCCTTCGCTTTTTGACGGGTTTGGTATCTTATATTATGTCTATCCATATTGCTGCTCAGCAGGGTGAAATTGCTGATAAAATTCTTCTTCCTGGGGATCCTCTTCGCGCGAAATTTATTGCGGAGAATTTTCTTGAAGATGCTGTTTGTTTTAACGAAGTGCGTAACATGTTTGGCTACACTGGTACTTACAAGGGCCACCGTGTATCTGTCATGGGAACTGGGATGGGGATGCCTTCCATTTCGATCTACGCGCGTGAGTTGATTGTGGACTACGGTGTGAAGAAATTGATCCGTGTGGGAACTGCTGGTTCTTTGAATGAAGATGTCCACGTCCGTGAATTGGTTTTGGCGCAAGCAGCTGCAACCAACTCAAACATCATCCGCAACGACTGGCCACAGTATGATTTTCCACAAATCGCTAGTTTTGATTTGCTAGACAAGGCCTACCATATCGCCAAAGAACTTGGTATGACCACCCACGTTGGGAACGTCTTGTCATCTGATGTCTTTTACTCAAACTACTTTGAAAAGAACATCGAACTTGGTAAATGGGGAGTTAAGGCTGTGGAAATGGAAGCAGCAGCTCTTTACTACTTGGCTGCCCAACACCACGTTGATGCCCTTGCTATCATGACCATTTCTGATAGCTTGGTCAATCCAGATGAAGACACTACTGCAGAAGAACGCCAAAATACCTTCACCGATATGATGAAGGTCGGATTGGAAACCTTGATTGCAGAGTAAAATGTAAAAGAAAATCCTGATTTCAAGTGTAATCAGGATTTTTTCATAGATGCGATTTTTTCGGGGTCTGGTGTAACGCGGAGGGTCTTTTGTCCTGTGTAGGTTACAAAGCCAGGTTTTCCACCAGTTGGTTTGTTGAGTTTTTTAACTTCAATCATATCCACTTGCACGAGATTTGACAAGCGCCCTTTGGAGAAGTAGGCAGCTAGTTCGGCCGCATCTGTCTTGACTTCGTCAGAAGGATTGAGATTGCCTGAGATGACGACATGGCTTCCAGGGATGTCCTTGGCATGGAACCAAAGTTCCTCCTTGCGAGCCATTTTAAAGGTTAGCTCTTCATTTTGTAAGTTGTTTCGACCAACATAAATGATGGTTTTGCCATCGCTTGCTAGATACTGTTCTGGTTTTTTGCGCTTGTGAATTTTCTCTCGCTGTCTTCTACGGATAAAGCCTGTTTGGATTAATTCTTCACGGATTTCAGCGATTTCTTCCAGTCCAGCTTGGTTGAGAACGGTCTCCACGCTTTCTAGATAGAGAATGGTAGCCTTGGTTTCTTCGATCAGTTCAGTCAGGTATTTGACAGCTTCTTTAAGTTTCTGGTAACGTTTAAAATAGCGTTGAGCATTCTGACTGGGAGTCAGGGCCTTATCAAGAGCAATGGTGATAGGTTGATTGGTGTAGTAGTTGTCTAAGGTAACCTGATCTTGGTCATTAGGCACTTGGTGGAGAAAGGTTGTCAGTAATTCGCCCTTTTGGCGAAACTCCTCAGCATTGTCTGTCGCCAGTAATTCTTTTTCTTGTTTTTTGAGTTTGTGGCGATTTTTCTGAAGCTCATTTTCAACGCGGCGAATGAGTTCGCTGGCTTGCTGCTTGACGCGATCGCGCTCTGCCTTGTCTTTGTAATAGGTATCCAGAAGATCAGAGAGACTGGCAAAAGGCTCTCCTACACTATTTTCGAAGGGAATTGGACTGAAGGAAGTCTCAGTCAAGCATGGCTTGGTTTCTTGACCAAAAAAGTTACGGAAAGTGGAAAGTTTTTCACTAACCAGTATGCTTTCCAATTCATTTGCTGTATCACGTCCTAGACCTTGAAAGAGACTTTGAAGATTTTTTGCTGTTAGCTCTTGGGTTTGCAGGATTTCAAAGAGCTTTTCATCCTTGATAGTAAAAGGATTGAGAGATTCGGTGCTTGGCGGAGCGATATAGGTCGATCCAGGAAGCAGGGTGCGGTAGCTGTTTTGTGAAAAACCAACGTGTTTGATGACTTCGAGGATTTTATGGCTACTTTTATCCACGAGGAGAATATTACTGTGTTTGCCCATGATTTCGATAATGAGAGTCGCCTGGATATGATCCCCAATCTCGTTTTTATTGGAAACGGTGATTTCTACGATACGGTCGTTTTCGACTTGCTCAATCGACTCAATCACAGCTCCCTGTAAATACTTTCTCAAAACCATGATAAAGGTAGAAGGTTGGGCTGGATTTTCAAAAGTTGTTTGGGTCAGCTGAATGCGCCCAAAAACGGGATGAGCAGAAAGGAGCAGGCGATGACTTTGGCGATTGCTGCGGATTTGCAAGACCAATTCTTGTTCAAAAGGTTGATTGATTTTCTGGATGCGACCATTGGCCAACTCGCTTCGCAATTCCTCAACCATGTGGTGTAAAAAAAATCCGTCAAATGACATCGTTCTCTCCTTGTGATTGTATTCCATAGTATTATATCAAAAAGGTAGAATAAAATCATGGAAATATGGTATAATAAAGCCAAGTAAAGAGAATCGAGAAGTACATGTATATTGAAATGGTAGATGAAACTGGTCAAGTTTCACAAGAAATTCTGCAACAAACCCAAGAAATTTTGGAATTTGCAGCCCAAAAAATAGGAAAAGAAGACAAGGAGATGGCAGTTACTTTTGTGACCAACGAGCGTAGCCACGAACTCAACCTCGAGTACCGTGATACAGATCGTCCGACAGATGTCATTAGCCTTGAGTATAAACCAGAGTTGGATATCTCCTTTGATGAGGAAGATTTGCTTGAAAATCCTGAATTAGCAGAGATGATGTCTGAGTTTGATGCCTACATTGGGGAGCTTTTCATCTCTATCGATAAAGCGCATGAGCAGGCTGAGGAATACGGTCATAGCTTTGAGCGTGAAATGGGCTTCTTGGCAGTACACGGCTTTTTACACATTAACGGCTACGATCACTACACTCCGGAAGAAGAAGCGGAGATGTTCGGTTTACAAGAAGAAATTTTGACAGCCTATGGACTCACAAGACAATAAACGAAAATGGAAAAACCGTGACCTGATTTCTAGTTTAGAATTTGCTCTTACAGGAATTCTGACTGCCATCAAGGAAGAACGCAATATGCGAAAACATGCAGTGACGGCTCTAGTAGTCATCCTCGCAGGTTTTGTTTTTCAGGTGTCACGAATCGAATGGCTCTTTCTCCTGATGAGCATTTTCTTGGTAGTAGCCTTTGAAATTATTAACTCTGCTATTGAAAATGTGGTGGATTTAGCTAGTCACTATCACTTTTCTATGTTGGCAAAGAAAGCCAAGGATATGGCAGCTGGTGCCGTACTTGTGGTTTCCCTTCTTGCTGCAGTGATTGGTGCACTTATCTTTCTCCCACGCATTTGGGATTTATTATTTTAAACAATAAGAGGAAATTATGACATTTAAATCTGGCTTTGTAGCTATTTTGGGACGTCCCAATGTTGGGAAGTCAACCTTTTTGAATCACGTCATGGGGCAAAAGATTGCCATTATGAGTGACAAGGCGCAGACAACGCGCAATAAAATCATGGGGATTTACACCACGGATAAGGAGCAAATCGTCTTTATCGACACGCCGGGGATTCACAAGCCTAAGACAGCTCTTGGAGATTTCATGGTGGAATCAGCCTACAGCACCCTTCGTGAAGTGGATACTGTTCTCTTCATGGTGCCAGCTGATGAGCCACGTGGTAAGGGCGACGATATGATTATCGAGCGTCTGAAAGCTGCCAAGGTTCCTGTTATTCTGGTGGTGAACAAGATTGACAAGGTCCATCCAGACCAGCTTTTGTCTCAGATTGATGACTTCCGTAACCAGATGGACTTTAAGGAAATCGTTCCTATTTCAGCTCTTCAGGGAAATAACGTTTCTCGTCTAATCGATATTTTGAGTGAAAATCTAGAGGAAGGTTTCCAGTATTTCCCAGCTGATCAAATCACAGATCATCCTGAGCGTTTCTTGGTTTCAGAAATGATTCGTGAGAAGGTTCTTCATTTGACACGTGAAGAGATTCCACACTCAGTTGCCGTAGTGGTTGACTCTATGAAACGGGATGAAGAGACAGACAAGGTTCACATCCGTGCAACCATCATGGTGGAGCGAGATAGCCAAAAAGGCATTATCATCGGAAAAGGTGGCGCTATGCTCAAGAAAATTGGGACTATGGCCCGTCGTGATATCGAACTCATGCTAGGGGATAAAGTTTTCCTAGAAACTTGGGTCAAGGTCAAGAAAAATTGGCGTGATAAAAAGCTAGATTTGGCTGACTTTGGCTATAATGAAAAAGAATACTAAGTAGAGGTGGGCTCATGCCTGCTTCTTGTTTTTACAGAAGGAGGATTTATGCCTGAATTACCTGAGGTTGAAACGGTTCGTCGTGGCTTAGAAAAATTGATCTTGGGAAAGAAGATTTCTAATATAGAGATTGCTTATCTCAAGATGATCAAGACGGATTTGGACGAGTTTCAAAAGGAAGTACCTGGTCAGATTGTTGAGTCAATGGGACGTCGTGGCAAATACTTGCTTTTTTACTTGACAGACAAGGTCTTGATTTCTCATTTGCGGATGGAGGGCAAGTATTTTTATTATCCAGATCAGATTCCTGAACGCAAGCATGCCCATGTTTTCATTGAGTTCGAAGATGGCGGCACTCTTGTATATGAGGATGTACGCAAGTTTGGTACCATGGAACTCTTGGCGCCTGACCTTTTGGATGCCTACTTTATTTCTAAGAAACTAGGACCTGAACCAAGAGAACAGGACTTTGATTTGCAGGTCTTTCAAGCTGCTCTATCCAAGTCTAAAAAGCCTATCAAATCCCATCTCCTAGACCAGACCTTGGTAGCTGGCCTTGGCAATATCTATGTGGATGAGGTTCTCTGGCGAGCTCAGATTCATCCAGCAAGACCTTCCCAAATTTTGACGGCAGAAGAAGCGTCAGCTATTCATGACCAGACCATTGCTGTTTTGGAACAGGCAGTTGAAAAGGGCGGCTCTACCATTCGAACCTATACCAATGCCTTTGGGGAAGACGGAACCATGCAGGACTTCCATCAGGTCTATGATAAGACTGGACAAGCATGTTCGCGCTGTGGGGCAGTGATTGAGAAATTCCAGCTCGGTGGACGAGGAACTCATTTTTGTCCTCAGTGTCAAAGGAGGGACTGATGGGAAAAATCATCGGAATCACAGGAGGAATTGCTTCTGGTAAGTCAACTGTGACAAATTTCCTAAGAGAGAAAGGTTTTCAAGTAGTGGATGCTGACGCAGTCGTCCACCAACTACAGAAACCTGGTGGTCGTCTTTATCAGCTCTTAGTTCAGCACTTTGGGCAGGAAATCATCCTTGAAAATGGAGAACTCAATCGCCCTCTCCTAGCTAGTCTCATCTTTTCAAATCCTGAGGAGCAAGAATGGTCTAAACAAACCCAAGGGGAGATTATTCGTGAGGAATTGGCTGCACTGAGAGAACAGTTAGCCCAGACAGAAACAATTTTTTTCATGGATATTCCCCTACTTTTTGAACAGGACTACAGTGCCTGGTTTGATGAAACGTGGCTGGTCTATGTGGATCGAGATGTTCAGGTGGAACGTTTCATGAAACGGGATCATCTTTCTAAGGAAGTAGCAGAGTCCCGTTTGGCCGCCCAGTGGTCTTTAGAAGAAAAGAAAAAATTAGCGAGCCATATATTAGACAATAATGGCAGTCGTGATCAGCTTGTGAGTCAAGTAGTGAAGTTACTTGAAGGAGGCGATAGCTGTGCAAGAGATTAGTTGGAAAGAGAATCTTCGTGTTGCCTGGTTCGGTAGTTTTCTAACGGGCGCCAGCATTTCCTTGGTCGTTCCTTTCATGCCTATCTTTGTGGAGCAGTTGGGAATTGAAGGAGACCAAGTTGCTTTTTATGCTGGATTAGCCATCTCAGTTTCGGCTGTTTCAGCAGCTCTAGTTTCTCCTATCTGGGGTATTCTTGCTGACAAGTACGGTCGAAAGCCCATGATGATTCGAGCGGGTCTTGCCATGACCATCACTATGGGAGGTTTGGCCTTCGTGCCAAATATCTATTGGCTACTCTTTTTGCGCTTGCTCAATGGTGTATTTACTGGATTTGTCCCCAATGCAACAGCTTTGATCGCTAGTCAGGTACCTAAAGATAAGTCTGGAGCGGCTCTGGGAACTCTATCTACAGGTGTAGTTGCAGGAACACTGACGGGTCCCTTTGTTGGAGGCTTTATTGCTGAAATTTTTGGCATTCGCAATGTCTTTTTATTGGTAGGTGCTTTCTTATTTTTTGCTGCAATTCTAACCATTTTCTTTATCAAGGAAGATTTTCAGCCAGTGGCTAAGGAGAAGGTTATCCCAACGAAAGAAGTATTTTCTTCTTTCAAGTATCCTAGGCTTTTAGTGAATCTATTTTTGACGAGCTTTGTCATTCAATTTTCAGCTCAATCAATTGGTCCCATTCTAGCTCTCTATGTGCGGGACTTAGGACAGGCTGAGAATCTCCTCTTTGTATCAGGATTAATCGTATCCAGCATGGGATTTTCTAGCATGATGAGTGCTGGAATTCTAGGAAAACTTGGCGATAAGGTAGGGAATCATAGATTGTTGGTTGCGGCGCAGATTTATTCCGTCATCATTTACCTTCTTTGTGCCCATGCAACCAGCCCCCTTCAACTTGGCTTGTATCGTTTTCTCTTTGGTTTGGGAACGGGAGCTCTCATACCAGGTGTCAATGCGCTTCTTAGCAAAATGACTCCAAAATCAGGTATTTCAAGGATTTTCGCCTTCAACCAAGTCTTTTTTTATCTCGGTGGAGTGATTGGACCTATGGCTGGATCCGCAGTTGCAGGATATTTGGGCTACCATGCTGTCTTTTATGCGACAGCAGCCTGTGTGGCTTTCAGTTGTTTATGCAACTTAGTACAATTTAGATCATTATTAAAAGTAAAGGAAATCTAGTGCGAGTAAAAATCAATCTCAAGTGCTCCTCTTGTGGCAGCATGAATTATCTAACCAGTAAGAACTCCAAAACCCATCCAGACAAGATTGAGGTGTTAAAATATTGTCCAAAGGAAAGAAAAGTAACTTTACATCTTGAATCTAAGTAGAATTTATGGTAAAATAATAGGGATTTTAAGGAGTTTGATATGTATAACCTATTATTAACCATTTTATTAGTATTATCTGTTGTGATTGTGATTGCGATTTTCATGCAACCAACTAAGAACCAATCCAGCAATGTATTTGATGCCAGCTCAGGTGATTTGTTTGAACGTAGTAAAGCGCGTGGTTTTGAAGCTGTGATGCAACGTTTGACAGGTATTTTAGTCTTTTTCTGGCTAGCCATTGCCTTAGCATTGACGGTATTATCAAGTAGATAAGAAATGGGCGAGACTAGGTCTTAGCCTATTTTTATTTTGAATGAGAAGGAGCTTTAAAATGCATCTATCTGGGGAGTCTATTCAATTAGTTAAAGATTATTTTGAGAGTTACTTAACTGGCTACTCTATTGAGGTATTAGATTTTGACCATTATTCAAAAATATACATACTTAATGACTCCTTAATTTTACTATTTGAAGTTAACAGAAACAAGGTAGATTATGTAAATAATAAAGGTTTATGTAAGGAAGATTTAACAAATAATAGGTATATAGAGCCAGGTATATATGGAAATCACTATTATTCTTTTCGGATTGTTGAATTAACAAATAATGAAATAGGATGGAAATATAATAATGAGGAGTTTAAGAGAAAAGTAATTGCTTATATTGGAGAAGAATTGATATTTGTACCTATTGAGTATGTAAAGTTTAAAGGCTGGTCTAGATATTATTGGTCTATGGATATTCCTTCTAAAATTGAATATATTGATAAAGAAGTACCTCAATTAAGATTAAAAGAAAGATACGAAAAATGGGACGGATTTCGATATTACTTTATTTTTATAGAATTTAAGAAACCAAATAATACTTATGCAAAAGCTGTAGCATACTCCGTAAGTTCTCCTCGAGTCTATATTAATACACTTTGTAAAAATACGGTGAAAACAGGTAAATTATATAGAGATACTATGAGAGGAGGTAATTATGGTTGGATGACCCCATTGGAAAAAGCATTCAATTTGTGGAAAGGAGTCAAGCGTGTTAAGAGATTAGAAGAAAATTTAACATACTTTTTCATAGAAGAATACCACAAAGAAAAAAGTTTGGTTTGTAAAAGAGCAGACGAGCTTGCGAATGAATTTAATGAGAATAGTTGTAAATTTGATAAATTAGAGAGAAGTAGCTGGTTACAACCTAATAATAAATGGATTTCAGAAGAACTTGTTTATCGTTTAACAAAAAAAATGTTTAAAGATTACAAGGTAGTATATCAAATGAGACCTTTTTTTCTTCGCAGTAAGACTACCGGAGCACAATTATCCTATGACATTTTTATATCAGGATTAAATGTTGCAATTGAATATCAGGGGGTTCAGCATTTTCAACCGGTAGAATTTTTTGGTGGGGAAAAAAATTTCGAGCGCCAATTAATTAGAGATAGAGAAAAGTATGAATTGAGCAAAGAAAATAATGTTTATCTAGTTTATATAAAATACGATGAAGAAATATCTGAGGAGTTAATAAAAAATAAGGTAAATATTATTTTAAATACTAATAAGGACTGAAAACATAGTTGCTATAGAATTACTAGAAAGAAAACATGAAAGATAAAATTAAAGAATATTTGCAAGAGAAGGGGCGAGTGACGGTAAATGACCTGGCTCAGGCTCTCGGAAAGGATGGGTCCAAGGATTTCCGTGAGTTGATTAAAACCCTGTCTCTGATGGAAAGAAAGCACCAGATTCGTTTTGAAGATGATGGTAGATTATGTCTGGACCAAAAGAAGAAACATGAAATTACCCTCAAAGGGATTTTTCATGCCCATAAAAACGGCTTTGGCTTTGTCAGTCTAGAAGGCGAAGAGGACGACCTTTTTGTAGGAAAAAACGATGTCAACTACGCTATTGATGGCGATACCGTTGAAGTGGTCATCAAGAAAGTTGCTGACCGCAACAAGGGAACAGCTGCCGAAGCTAAAATTATTGATATCTTAGAACACAGCCTGACGACAGTTGTCGGGCAAATCGTTCTGGATCAGGAAAAACCTAAGTATGCTGGCTACATTCGTTCAAAGAATCAGAAAATCAGCAAACCGATCTATGTGAAGAAACCAGCTATCAAGTTGGAAGGGACAGAGGTTCTCAAGGTCTTTATCGACAAATACCCAAGTAAGAAACATGATTTCTTTGTTGCTAATGTCCTTGATGTGGTGGGGCACTCGACTGATGCTGGGATTGACGTTCTTGAAGTCTTGGAATCCATGGATATTGTTTCAGAATTTCCAGAAGCTGTTCTCAAGGAGGCAGAAAGTGTACCAGAAGCTCCGTCTCAAAAGGATATGGAAGGTCGTCTTGATTTAAGAGATGAGCTTACCTTTACCATTGACGGCGCGGATGCCAAGGACTTGGACGACGCAGTTCACATTAAGCCTTTGAAAAATGGCAATATCGAACTCGGTGTTCACATCGCGGATGTTTCCTACTATGTGACAGAGGGTTCTGCACTTGATAAGGAAGCCCTTAACCGCGCGACTTCTGTCTATGTAACAGACCGAGTGGTACCAATGCTTCCAGAGCGTTTGTCAAATGGTATCTGCTCCCTCAATCCTCAAGTCGATCGCTTGACCCAGTCTGCCATTATGGAAATTGATAAACATGGTCGTGTGGTTCATTACATCATTACCCAAACGGTTATCAAGACAAGCTTCCGTATGACCTATAGTGCTGTTAATGATATCCTAGCTGGTGACGAGGAGAAGAGACAAGAGTTTAAGAAAATTGTTCCTAGTATCGAGTTAATGGCCAAGCTTCATGAAAGGCTAGAAAACATGCGTGAGAAACGTGGTGCCCTTAACTTTGATACCAGTGAAGCTAAGATTCTAGTGGATAAAAAAGGTAAGCCTGTTGATATCGTTCTTCGTCAGCGTGGTGTTGCTGAGCGGATGATCGAGTCCTTCATGTTGATTGCTAATGAAACGGTTGCCGAGCACTTCAGTAAACTGGAACTTCCTTTCATTTATCGAATTCACGAGGAGCCCAAAGCTGAAAAAGTTCAGAAGTTTATTGACTATGCTTCAAGCTTTGGTTTGCGCATTTACGGAACTGCCAGTGAGATTAGCCAGGAGGCGCTTCAAGACATCATGCGTGCTGTTGAGGGAGAACCCTATGCAGATGTATTGTCCATGATGCTTCTTCGCTCTATGCAACAGGCTCGCTATTCAGAGCACAATCACGGTCACTATGGTCTTGCTGCTGATTATTACACTCACTTTACCAGCCCTATTCGCCGTTATCCAGACCTCCTTGTTCACCGCATGATTCGTGATTACGGTCGTTCTAAGGAAATAGCCGAGCATTTTGAGCAAGTGATTCCAGAGATTGCAACCCAGTCTTCTAACCGTGAGCGTCGTGCTATCGAGGCGGAGCGTGAAGTCGAAGCCATGAAAAAGGCTGAATACATGGAAGAATACGTGGGTGAAGAGTATGACGCTGTTGTATCCAGCATTGTCAAGTTTGGTCTCTTTGTTGAATTGTCAAACACGGTTGAAGGCTTGATTCATATCACTAATTTACCTGAATTTTATCATTTTAATGAACGTGATTTAACCCTCCGTGGAGAGAAATCAGGAATAACTTTCCGTGTAGGACAGCAAATTCGCATTCGAGTTGAAAGAGCGGATAAGATGACAGGTGAGATTGACTTCTCTTATATTCCAAGTGAGTTTGATGTCATCGAAAAAGGCTTGAAACAAGCTGGGCGCAAGGACAGAAGTCGAGGTTCAAGTCGTCGTTCGGATAAGAAGGAAGACAAGAGAAAATCAGGGCGCTCAAATGATAAGCACAAGCATTCACAAAAAGATAAAAAGAAAAAAGGCAAGAAACCTTTTTATAAGGAAGTAGCTAAGAAAGGAGCCAAGCATGGCAAAGGGCGAGGGAAAGGTCGTCGCACAAAATAAAAAAGCGCACCACGACTATACAATCGTAGATACGCTAGAGGCAGGGATGGTCCTGACTGGAACCGAAATCAAGAGTGTTCGAGCTGCTCGAATCAATCTCAAGGACGGCTTTGCCCAAGTAAAAAATGGGGAAGTCTGGCTGAGCAATGTTCATATCGCCCCTTACGAAGAGGGCAATATCTGGAACCAGGAACCTGAACGCCGTCGCAAACTTCTACTCCATAAGAAGCAAATTCAAAAACTGGAACAAGAGACCAAAGGGACAGGAATGACCCTTGTACCCCTCAAAGTCTATATAAAAGATGGTTATGCCAAGCTTCTTTTAGGACTTGCCAAAGGGAAACATGACTATGACAAACGGGAGTCGATCAAGCGACGTGAACAAAACCGCGACATCGCGCGTGTGATGAAAGCTGTCAACCAGCGTTAAGAAGAGGAAGTAAAATGGAAAAATTAATTGCCTATAAACGGATGCCCCTGTGGAATAAACAGACCATGCCAGAAGCTGTCCAGCAAAAGCACAATACTAAAGTCGGCACTTGGGGAAAAATTACTGTCTTGAAGGGGGCACTCAAGTTTATTGAGTTGACTGAAGATGGTGAGGTTCTAGCTGAGCACCTCTTTGAGGCAGGTGCAGACAACCCTATGGCGCAACCACAAGCCTGGCACCGAGTGGAGGCTGCAACAGACGATGTAGAATGGTATTTGGAATTTTATTGTAAACCTGAGGATTATTTCCCTAAGAAATACCAGACCAATCCAGTCCATTCAGAGGTTCTAGAAGCTATGCAGACGGTGAAACCAGGAAGAGCCTTGGATTTGGGTTGTGGTCAGGGGCGTAACTCTCTCTTTCTCGCACAGAATGGTTTTGATGTGACAGCTGTGGATCAAAATGAATTGTCCCTTGAAATCTTGCAAAGCATTGTGGAACAAGAGGATCTAGACATGCCTGTCGGACTTTATGATATCAATTCAGCCAGCATTAGCCAAGCCTATGATTTTATCGTTTCAACAGTTGTTCTGATGTTCCTACAAGCGGACCGCATTCCAGCTATTATCCAAAATATGCAGGAGCACACCATGGTAGGTGGCTATAATCTTATCGTCTGTGCCATGGATACGGAGGATTATCCTTGCTCAGTCAACTTCCCATTCACCTTTAAAGAAGGGGAGTTGGCGAACTATTACAAGGATTGGGAATTGGTCAAGTATAATGAAAACCCAGGACATCTGCACCGTCGTGATGAAAATGGTAATCGCATTCAACTACGCTTTGCGACTATGCTAGCTAAAAAAATCAAGTAAATCAAGTAAATCAAACCTATACCAGCGAATAGAAACCACTTTGCAAGGTTTCTATTCGTTTTTGTTTGCGTTGGTTGATTGGGGCGAGCAGGATTTTATGCTATACTAGAAGTAGGGAATCTGAGCAGTAGAAGTGTGTTACTGTCTATCTCAGCGCAAGAAAGTCTTTATGATGGAGGTGGTCGAATGACGAGTCTTTTGGTGGAATTGTATGATCGGCATGTATTGGAAAAGAATGTCTACCAAGCCTTTATCAGTGATTGTGACGAGATTCTTTTTCTATCTTTGTCGAAAATAAGCAATGAAGAGAAAGTCTCTCTCCGTCAGTTTATCATGGAAGAGGTGCCTCATATCCAACGAGTGACCTTTCGTCAGTTATCCTTAGAACAACTAGCGGACCAGTTAGATTATTGTCTAGCAGGCTATGACCAGGTTCTTCTTGATGTTTTTGGTGGGGATTCGCTACTAGCCTTATCCCTCTATCAATACGGCTTGGATCGGGACCTCCCCATCGTTGCCATGGATGTCGAGCGGGGAAAACAATACAAGTGGGTAACCGGTCAGTTAGAAAAAGAAGATTTGGACATTCCAACCCTAAGCATCCAACAGCTGATAGCCTTGCGTGGTGGAAAAATCCTCAAATCAAAACGCCCTATCCACTCAGTTCAGCAAATTGCAGCCATCAAAAAACTAGCCAGCTCTGCCATTGCCAATCCTGCCCACTGGTATCAAGTGACCCAATTTTTCTCTCTAGCTAAGACCAATGACCTGCATGCTGAGACCGAAAAGATATTGGAAAACAACGGCAAGTATTATCACTACCCAGAATCCCTTATCCCTTTACTTGTGGAAGCGGGGATGCTTTGTATGGAAAGCGAAGGCAAGAAACGAGTAGCATACAGCTTCCCAAGTCAAGAAGCTCAAGTCTTTTGCCGCAACAAGGGACATATTTTAGAGGTATATCTCTATCTCTTGGCACTTGAATCGCAGCTGTTTGATGAGTGCATGATAGGTGGTGAGATTGATTGGAATGGCATCTTTCCAGAGGCAGACAATGTTCAAAATGAGATTGATGTCATTCTGAGAAAGGGACGCTCGATTACCTTTATCTCCTGCAAGATGACAGATTTATCAGTCGAAGCCATCAATGAACTAGAAGTTTACGCCAATCATTTTGCTGGGGAGAGTTGCCTCAAGTTGATTGTTTGTACGGGGAAAATCAATCCAGCTTATGCCAATCGCTGCCAAGAATACGGCGTGCTGGTCATTAGAAGTGAGCAGATTCCCAATCTCATTCCCATGCTGAGAAAATATTCTAAGAGACAAAAAAGATGAGAAATAATATCATGAAAGGCTGGAATTCCAGTCTTTTTTGCTTTTTTTTCGAATAAATGAGAAAAGGAGGTAGACCATGTTTGTAGCCAGAGATGCCAAGGGAAAATTGGTAAATGCCCTCGAAAAAGATGTGACCAAGCAAGCTTATACTTGTCCAGCCTGTGGTGGCGAACTACGATTACGCCAAGGACAGAGCATTCGAACGCACTTTGCCCATGAAAGGTTAAGAGATTGTATGGCTATTTTTGAGAATGAAAGTCCAGAACACTTGGGCAACAAAGAGGCTCTCTATCACTGGGCCAAGAAGGACAATCAGGTCGCCTTAGAATATAGTCTGCCTGCGATTCAGCAGATAGCAGATGTTCTCGTCAATGAAAAACTAGCTCTGGAGGTTCAGTGCAGTCCCTTGTCTCAAAAGCTTCTAGGCGATAGAAGTCAAGGATACCGCAGCCAGGGCTATCAGGTTATCTGGTTACTGGGAGAAAAACTCTGGTTAAAAGAGCGGTTAACACAACTGCAAAGAGGATTCCTCTATTTTAGTCAAAATATGGGTTTCTTTGTTTGGGAACTGGATCTCAAAAAGCAAGTTTTGAGACTTAAATACCTTTTACATCAGGATCTACGTGGCAAACTTCATTTTCAGGTCAAGGAATTTTCCTATGGCCAAGGAAATCTCTTGGAAATTCTACGATTTCCTTATCAAAAACAAAAGCTAGCTAGTCTTACAGTTTCTCAAGATTCAACTATCTGTCACTACATTCGCCAACAGTTGTACTACCAAACGCCTTACTGGATGAAGAAGCAAGAAGAGGCCTATCATCAAGGAGACAATCTATTAAACCATCAACTAGACGACTGGTATCCTCAAGTCAGACCGATAGAGTCAGGTGATTTTTTGCAGATTGAAACGGATTTGGCTAGCTATTATAGAAATTTTCAGGCTTACTATCAAAAAAATCCGAAAAATAATCGCCAAAAGCTCTATCCACCAGCCTTTTATCACTTATATTTCTCAAAAAATGTGGTAAAATAGAAAGGATGGAGGAATCTTATGGTATTACAACGACATGAAATAAATGAAAAAGATACATGGGATCTTTCGACAATCTACCCAACAGACCAGGCTTGGGAAGAAGCCTTGAAAGATTTAACTGAAAAAGTACAAACAGCATCTCAGTATGAGGGACATCTCTTGGACAGCGCAGACAGTTTGCTTGAGATCACAGAATTCTCACTCGACTTGGAACGTCAAGTTGAAAAGCTTTATGTCTATGCGCATATGAAAAATGACCAGGACACGCGTGAATCCAAGTATCAAGAGTACTATGCTAAGGCAATGACCCTATACAGTCAGTTAGAACAAGCCTTTTCATTCTATGAACCTGAGTTTATGGAGATTAGCGAAGAGCAGTATGCGGTCTTCCTAGAAGCTCAACCAAAACTCCAAGTTTACAAGCACTTTTTTGACAAGCTCTTGCAAAAGAAAGACCATGTTCTTTCGCAACGTGAGGAAGAATTGCTTGCTGGAGCAGGAGAAATCTTTGGTTCTGCTAGTGAAACCTTCGCTATTTTAGACAATGCGGATATTAGCTTCCCATACGTGCTTGATGACGAAGGCAAGGAAGTGCAACTCTCACACGGTACTTACATCCGTTTGATGGAGTCTAAAAACCGCGAAGTGCGTCGTGGTGCCTATGAAGCCCTTTATGCGACATATGAGCAATTCCAACACACTTATGCTAAGACTTTGCAGACAAATGTTAAGGTGCAAAACTACCGTGCCAAAGTTCGCAACTATAAGAGTGCTCGCCATGCAGCCCTCGCAGCAAACTTTGTTCCAGAAAGTGTCTATGACAATCTAGTAGCAGCAGTTCGCAAGCATTTGCCACTCTTGCATCGTTACCTTAACCTTCGTTCTAAAATCTTGGGAATTTCAGATCTCAAGATGTATGATGTCTACACACCACTCTCGTCAGTAGATTATAGCTTTACCTACGAAGAAGCCTTGAAAAAGGCAGAAGAAGCCTTGGCGGTCTTGGGTGAAGACTACTTGAGCCGTGTTAAACGTGCCTTCAGTGAGCGTTGGATTGATGTCTATGAAAACCAAGGCAAGCGTTCTGGTGCCTACTCTGGTGGTTCTTATGATACAAATGCCTTTATGCTCCTCAACTGGCAGGACAATCTAGACAATCTTTTTACCCTTGTCCATGAGACAGGTCACAGTATGCACTCAAGCTATACTCGTGAAACCCAACCTTATGTTTATGGGGATTACTCTATCTTCTTGGCTGAGATTGCCTCAACGACTAACGAAAATATCTTGACAGAGAAATTGTTGGAAGAAGTAGAAGACGACGCAACGCGCTTTGCTATTCTCAATAACTTCCTAGATGGTTTCCGTGGAACAGTCTTCCGTCAAACTCAATTCGCTGAGTTTGAACACGCCATCCACCAAGCAGATCAAAATGGAGAAGTCTTGACCAGTGATTTCCTCAATAAACTCTACGCGGACTTGAACCAAGAGTACTACGGACTCAGCAAGGAAGACAATCCTCAGATCCAATACGAGTGGGCACGCATTCCACACTTCTACTATAACTACTATGTTTATCAGTATTCAACTGGTTTTGCAGCTGCTTCAGCCTTGGCTGAGAAGATTGTCCATGGTAGTCAAGAAGACCGTGACCGCTATATCGACTACCTCAAGGCAGGTAAGTCTGACTATCCGCTCAATGTCATGAGAAAAGCGGGAGTGGATATGGAAAAAGAAGACTATCTCAACGATGCCTTTGCAGTCTTTGAACGCCGCTTGAACGAGTTTGAAGCCCTTGTTGAAAAATTGGGACTAGCTTAAGATGGTAGAGTCTTATAGTAAAAATGCCAATCACAATATGCGACGTCCCGTCGTCAAGGAAGAAATCGTAGAACTCATGCGCCAGCGTCAAAAGCAGGTGACAGGTTCCTTGAAAGAATTGGAGACCTTCGCTCGCAAGGAGAACATTCCCATCATTCCCCATGAAACGGTCGCGTATTTCCGTTTTCTCATGGAGACCATACAGCCCAAGAACATTTTGGAAATTGGGACGGCTATCGGTTTTTCAGCACTCTTGATGGCGGAACATGCGCCAGATGCCAAGATTACAACCATTGACCGAAATCCAGAAATGATAGGCTTTGCCAAGGAAAACTTTGCCCAGTTTGACAGTCGTAAGCAAATCACTCTTTTAGAGGGAGATGCAGTCGATGTTTTATCCAGTCTGACAGAAACTTATGACTTTGTCTTTATGGATTCGGCCAAGTCCAAGTATATCGTCTTTCTGCCTGAAATCCTCAAGCACTTGGAAGTTGGTGGAGTAGTGGTCTTGGATGATATTTTCCAAGGAGGAGATGTTGCCAAGGACATCATGGAAGTCCGCCGAGGTCAACGCACCATTTACCGTGGTTTGCAAAGACTTTTCGACGCAACTTTGGACAATCCAGGTCTAACAGCAACTCTAGTTCCGCTTGGAGACGGCATTCTCATGTTACGAAAGAATCTAGCAGAAGTAGAGCTTCCTGAGAGCGAATGATTTTCAGAAAAATTTAAGAAATTATAGTAAAATAGATAAGGTAACACTTACCGTAAAAGGAGTAAAAATGAAGAAAAAACTTATGGCAGGAGCCATCACACTTTTATCAGTAGCAACACTTGCAGCTTGTTCAAACAGTTCTGAAGGAAAAGATTTGATCAGCATGAAGGGCGATGTGATTACAGAGCATCAATTCTTTGAAGAAGTAAAGAACAATCCAACTGCACAACAAGTCTTGCTCAATATGACCATCCAAAAAGTATTTGAACAACAATATGGATCAGAGGTAACGGATAAAGATGTGGATGATGCCGTTGCTGAAGAACAAAAGAAATACGGCGATAGCTACAACAGCGTGCTTCAACGTGCAGGTATGACACCTGAGACTCGTAAAGCTCAAATCCGTACCAGCAAATTGGTTGAATTAGCGGTTAAGAAGGCTGCAGAGAGCGAGTTGACAGACGAAGCCTACCAAAAAGCTTTTGAGTCTTACACACCAGATGTAACAGCTCAAATCATCCGTTTGGATAATGAAGACAAGGCAAAAGAAGTACTTGAGAAAGCTAAAGCAGAAGGTGCGGATTTTGCTCAGTTGGCAAAAGATAACTCTAACGACGACAAAACAAAAGAAAATGGTGGAGAAATCACTTTTGACTCTGCTTCAACAGAACTTCCAGAACAAGTCAAGAAAGCAGCCTTTGCTTTGGATGTGAACGGTGTTTCTGATGTGATTACAGCTACTGGAACACAAGCCTACAGCAGTCAGTTCTACATCGTCAAAGTAACGAAGAAAACAGAAAAATCTTCTAATATAGAGGATTATAAAGAAAAATTGAAGACCATCATCTTGACTCAAAAACAAAATGATTCAGCCTTTGTTCAAGGAGTAATTGGTAAAGAATTGCAAGCAGCAAACATCAAGGTTAAAGACCAATCATTCCAAAACATCTTCACCCAATACATCGGTGGTGGTGACTCAAGCTCAAGCAGCAGCTCTTCATCTAACTAAGAAAGCAAAAAACAAATCTCTTTTGAGATTTGTTTTTTTATACCTGATACTAGAAAATGAGTAAAATTCGAAGGATTAAAGGATAAGAGTTTTTTTCTTTCTGAAAAAGTGGTATAATAGCAATCAAAACTAGAAAATAAAACGGAATTGGGAACAGAAGCGTCTGTTCCTATTAGAGTGGTGAAATATGAAAATTAGTAAAAGGCACCTACTAAACTATTCCATTTTGATTCCTTATTTCCTTTTATCGATTTTGGGACTGATTGTGGTGTACTCGACAACGAGTGCAACCTTGATCGAAGAAGGGAAAAGCGCCTTTCAATTGGTGCGTAACCAGGGGATCTTCTGGATAGCTAGTTTGATTCTGATTGCCTTAATCTATAAATTAAAATTAGGTTTCCTAAGAAACGGTCGTCTCATCTTTATCGTAATGATTGTGGAGATGGTTCTTTTAGCTCTGGCGCGACTGGTCGGAACACCTGTCAATGGAGCATACGGATGGATCTCTGTAGGACCTGTAACGATTCAGCCTGCAGAGTACCTTAAGATTATCATCATCTGGTACCTGGCACATCGATTTTCAAAACAACAAGATGAGATTGCGGTTTATGACTTCCAGGTTTTGACACAGAATCAGTGGCTACCTCGAGCTTTTAACGACTGGCGTTTTGTTCTGCTAGTTCTGATTGGTAGCTTGGGAATTTTCCCAGACTTGGGAAATGCGACCATCTTGGTCTTGGTGGCGCTCATCATGTATACGGTTAGTGGGATCGCCTATCGTTGGTTCTCGACCATTTTGGCTCTCTTGGCAGGGAGCTCAATGTTAGTCTTGTCTGTCATTCGCTTTGTTGGGGTTGAAAAGTTCTCTCAAATTCCTGTATTTGGTTACGTTGCTAAACGTTTTAGTGCTTTCTTTAATCCCTTTAATGACTTAGCGGGGGCAGGACACCAGCTCGCAAATTCCTACTATGCAGTGGTAAATGGTGGCTGGTTCGGACTTGGACTAGGGAATTCTATCGAGAAGCGTGGTTATCTGCCAGAAGCCCATACGGATTTCGTCTTTTCGATTGTTATTGAGGAGTTTGGATTCGTAGGAGCCAGTATGATTTTGGCTCTACTCTTCTTCTTGATTTTGCGAATCATCTTGGTTGGTATTCGAGCAAAGGATCCTTTTAACTCCATGGTTGCTATTGGTGTCGGAGGAATGATCCTTGTTCAGGTCTTTGTCAATATCGGTGGGATTTCAGGGTTGATTCCTTCTACAGGGGTAACCTTCCCCTTCCTTTCACAAGGTGGGAATAGTCTATTGGTATTATCCGTAGCCATTGCGCTTGTACTGAACATTGATGCCAGTGAAAAACGTGCCAAACTTATCAGAGAATACGAAAATCAAACCGATGAAAGTCTGTAAGGACTGAATGGAAAGGAAAGTATATGTCTCTTCAAAAATTAGAAAACTATAGTAATAAAGCAGTCGTCCAAGAAGAAGTCTTGATTCTGACTGAGCTATTAGAAGATATCACAAAAAATATGCTAGCGCCAGAAACCTTTGAAAAGATTATCCAGTTGAAGGAATTATCAACTAGCGAGAATTATCAAGGGCTCAATGACCTAGTGACCAGTCTTTCAAATGAAGAAATGATTTACATTTCACGCTATTTCTCTATCCTTCCACTTTTGATTAATATCTCTGAGGATGTGGATTTGGCCTATGAAATCAATCACCAAAACAATGTGGACCAAGACTATCTAGGAAAACTATCTACAACGATTAAGATGGTAGCTGAAAAAGAAAATGCAGCCGAAATTTTAGAAAAGTTAAATGTCGTTCCTGTCTTGACCGCTCATCCAACGCAAGTACAACGCAAGAGTATGCTGGATTTAACCAACCACATCCATACGCTCTTGCGCAAGTACCGTGATGTCAAACTCGGCTTGATTAATAAAGAAAAATGGCACACAGATCTCCGCCGTTATATTGAAATTATCATGCAAACGGACATGATTCGTGAGAAGAAATTGAAAGTAACCAACGAAATCACCAACGTGATGGAGTATTACCAAAGTTCTTTCCTGAATGCTGTTCCACGTTTGACGGCTGAGTATAAGAAACTAGCTAAAGAACAAGGTATCGAGCTTGAGCATCCAAAACCGATTACTATGGGGATGTGGATAGGAGGAGACCGTGATGGAAATCCTTTCGTAACTGCGGAAACTCTTAACAAATCAGCCTTGACTCAGTGCGAAGTCATCATGAACTACTATGATGAAAAGATTTATAATCTTTACCGTGAATTTTCACTTTCAACCAGCATCGTGAATGTCAGCGACAAGGTTCGTGAGATGGCGCTGAAGTCACAAGACAACTCGATTTATCGTGAAAAAGAACTCTATCGCCGTGCCCTCTTTGACATCCAAGCTAAGATGCAGGCAACCAAGGCTTATTTGATTGAAGACAAGGACCTTCAGCCTAGATATGCCACTGCAGATGAATTTTATCAAGATTTGTTGGCCATTCGCGACTCTCTCCTTGAGAACAAAGGAGAATACCTGATTTCAGGAGAATTTGTCGAGTTGATGCAAGCTGTCGAAATTTTTGGATTCTACCTTGCTTCTATCGATATGCGCCAAGACTCTAGTGTTCACGAAGCCTGTGTGGCAGAATTGCTAGCATCTGCTGGCATCAACGACCACTATAGCGATCTGTCTGAAGACGAAAAATGTACCCTCCTCTTAAAAGAGTTGGAAGAAGATCCTCGTATCCTCTCAGCGACTCATGCTGAAAAGTCAGAACTGCTTGAAAAAGAACTTTCTATCTTTAAAGCTGCGCGTAAGTTGAAGGATAAACTGGGTGAAAACGTCATTCGTCAAACCATCATTTCGCACGCAACAAGTGTATCCGATATGCTCGAACTAGCCATTATGCTTAAGGAAGTCGGCTTGGTGGATGCCCAAAAAGCCCGCGTTCAGATTGTTCCCCTCTTTGAAACGATCGAAGATTTGGATCACTCAGAAGAAACCATGAGAAGATATTTCTCTCTACCTTTGGCTAAAAAATGGATTGCTTCAAAAGACAACTACCAAGAAATCATGCTTGGCTACTCTGATAGTAACAAGGACGGTGGTTACCTATCATCATGTTGGACTCTCTATAAAGCGCAACAACAACTGACTGCTATTGGGGATGAATTTGGCGTTAAGGTTACTTTCTTCCATGGTCGTGGTGGTACTGTGGGTCGTGGTGGTGGACCAACTTATGAAGCTATTACATCTCAACCACTCAAGTCTATCAAGGACCGTATCCGTCTGACTGAGCAAGGAGAAGTGATTGGAAACAAATACGGTAACAAAGATGCTGCTTATTACAATCTTGAAATGTTGGTTTCTGCAGCCATTAACCGTATGATTACCAAGAAGAAGAGTGATACCAACACATCAAACCGTTACGAAGCCATCATGGATCAAGTAGTGGACCGTAGTTATGATATCTATCGTGACTTGGTCTTTGGAAATGAACATTTCTATGACTATTTCTTTGAATCAAGTCCAATCAAGGCTATTTCAAGCTTTAATATCGGTTCTCGTCCAGCTGCTCGTAAGACCATCACTGAAATTGGCGGTTTGCGTGCCATTCCTTGGGTCTTCTCATGGTCACAAAGTCGTGTCATGTTCCCTGGATGGTACGGAGTGGGATCAAGCTTTAAAGAATTTATAGATCAAGATCCGAAAAATATCGAGTTTCTTCGAGACATGTACCAAAACTGGCCTTTCTTCCAATCTTTGCTTTCCAATGTAGACATGGTCTTGTCTAAGTCTAATATGAACATTGCTTTTGAATATGCCAAGCTCTGTGAAGATGAAGAAGTGCAGGCTATCTACTACACTATTTTAGATGAATGGCAGTTGACTAAGGACGTTATTTTAGCTATTGAAGGTTATGACGAACTCTTGGCAGAAAATTCTTACCTAAAAGACAGCCTAAACTATCGTATGCCTTACTTTAATATCCTTAACTACATCCAGTTGGAGTTGATCAAACGGCAACGTCGCGGCGAATTGTCAGCTGACGAAGAAAAACTGATCCATACAACTATTAACGGAATTGCAACTGGTTTGCGTAATTCAGGCTGATATTCTACGAACTTCCTCTTTTTTCAAGGGGAAGTTTTTGAATTGTTTAAAAAATTCTAAAAATAACCTTGACAAGTAGTTGAAAAATGATATAATTTAAACATTCAGAAAGTAATCATTGAAGTTTTTTAGAGAGTCTGTGGTTGGTGAAAGCAGATAGATGAAATTGATGAAATTGGGCTGAATGTACTTTAGAATTTGAAATCATAAAAATTCGGTGAGCACACCTTACAGTGCAACTCGTTATTGCGAGAAAGAGCGATAGGGATATTCCCTATAATTGAGGTGGCACCGCGCATCGACGTCCTCACACAAGTTTTTTGTGTGAGGACTTTTTCTATGGGGAGGATAATGATGGAATTTAAACGATGGCATCGCTTGATGATGTGATTTAAAAAGTTAAGATAAAAGAATTAAGGAGAAAGAATATGAAAAATAAACGTTTGATTGGAATTATCGCTGGATTAGCAGTATTGGTAGTGGCTAGCTTGATTTATTCATCCATGAACAAACCAGTAGCTAAGGAAGAGCAAAAGGTTGCTAAGGTTGGTGTTCTTCAATTTGTTAGCCATCCATCCTTGGACTTGATTTATCAAGGAATTCAAGATGGACTTGCTGAAGAAGGGTATAAGGACGACCAAGTAAAAATCGACTTTATGAACTCTGAAGGAGATCAGAGCAAGGTTGCAACCATGAGTAAACAATTGGTGGCAAACGGAAATGATCTTGTTGTTGGGATTGCAACACCAGCTGCTCAAGGACTTGCAAGTGCTACGAAAGACCTACCAGTTATCATGGCAGCTGTAACGGATCCAATCGGTGCTAACTTGGTTAAAGATTTGACAAAACCAGGTGGCAACATTACAGGAGTATCAGACCACAACCCAGCAGAACAACAAGTGGAGCTCATTAAGGCTTTAACTCCTGATGTTAAAACCATTGGAGCTCTCTACTCAAGTAGCGAAGATAACTCAAAATCACAAGTTGAAGAATTCAAAGTTTATGCTGAGAAAGCAGGTTTGAAAGTCGAAACCTTTGCCGTTCCTTCCACTAACGAAATTGCTTCAACAGTTAATGTTATGACCAGCAAGGTCGACGCTATTTGGGTTCCAATTGATAACACCATTGCATCAGCCTTCCCAACAGTTGTATCAAGCAACCAAACAGCCAAAAAACCAATCTACCCAAGCGCAACCGCCATGGTAGAAGCAGGAGGTCTGGCATCTGTAGTAGTTGACCAACACGATCTTGGAGTTGCTACTGGTAAGATGATTGCTAAAGTTTTGAAAGGTGAAAAACCAGCTGATACTCCAGTTAATGTCTTCTCAACTGGTAAGTCGGTTATCAATAAAAAACTAGCGCAAGAACTTGGTATCACAATCCCTGAGTCTCTTCTAAAAGAAGCAGGACAAGTGATTGAATAAGGATAAAGGAGGAGTTGGGGACATCTCCTCCCGTTTTTACTAAAGAAAGAAATGAGTGAAAGATTATGATAGTATCCATTATTTCTCAGGGCATGGTCTGGGCAATCTTAGGTCTGGGAATCTTTATGACTTTTCGAATTTTGAATTTTCCAGATATGACTACCGAGGGATCTTTTCCTCTAGGAGGAGCAGTCGCTGTAACTTTAATAACCCAGGGAGTCAATCCGTTTTTAGCGACCTTGGCTGCAGTAGGAGCAGGCTGTCTAGCTGGAATGGCGACAGGTCTCTTATATACCAAAGGAAAAATTCCAACTCTCTTATCAGGGATTTTGGTTATGACTTCTTGCCATTCCATCATGCTCATGATTATGGGACGTGCCAATCTGGGCCTTCTTGGAACCAAGCAAATTCAAGATATCTTGCCTTTTGATTCGGACCTCAATCAACTTTTGACAGGATTTATCTTTATTGCCCTTGTTATTGGTCTCATGCTCTTTTTCCTAGATACCAAACTAGGTCAGGCCTACATCGCTACAGGTGATAATCCTGATATGGCTCGTAGTTTTGGAATTCATACTGGTCGTATGGAACTCATGGGTTTGGTTCTTTCAAATGGGATTATCGCGCTTGCAGGAGCCTTAATTGCTCAACAAGAAGGATATGCGGATGTGTCTCGAGGAATTGGAGTGATTGTCGTAGGGCTTGCTAGTTTGATTGTTGGTGAGGTTTTGTTCAAGAGTTTGACCTTGGCAGAGCGACTCATGACCATCGTTGTAGGCTCTATCGCTTATCAGTTCCTCGTATGGGGAGTGATTGCTCTTGGATTTAACACGAGCTATTTACGACTATATAGCGCCTTGATTTTGGCAGTTTGTCTTATGATTCCAACCTTCAAAAGCAAATACTTGAAAGGAGTCAAGTTTAGCAAATGACAGCAATTGTAGAATTAAAAAATGCTACCAAAGTCATCACGAATGGCTTTGACGAGGAAAAAATCATTCTAAATGATGTTTCTCTTGAAATTTTTGAACATGATTTCATTACCATCCTAGGTGGAAATGGAGCTGGGAAGTCAACTCTTTTTAACACTATTGCAGGTACCCTACCTTTAACAAGTGGAAGTATCCGTATCATGGGCGAGGATGTGACGCATTTTTCACCTGAAAAGCGGGCTAAGTACCTGTCTCGTGTCTTTCAGGATCCTAAAATGGGTACGGCTCCTCGTATGACGGTGGCGGAAAATCTCTTGATTGCCAAGTATCGTGGTGAGAAGAGAGGGCTCCTTCCTAGAAGGCTATCAAGTCACCGCGAGGAGTTTCAGGCCACCATTGAAAAAGTGGGAAATGGCCTTGAAAAACATCTCGACACTCCGATTGAGTTTCTATCAGGTGGACAACGTCAGGCCTTGAGTCTCTTGATGGCAACCTTGAAGCGACCAGAGTTACTCTTGTTGGATGAACACACAGCAGCTCTTGACCCAAAGACCAGTGTGGCCTTGATGGAGTTAACAGATGAATTTGTCAGCAAAGACCATCTGACAGCCTTGATGATTACTCACCATATGGAAGATGCATTGAGGTATGGAAATCGTCTGATTGTTATGAAGGAAGGCCGTATCATCCAAGACCTCAATAAAGAAGAAAAAGCTAAGATGAAAATTTCAGACTACTATCAATTATTTGAATAGATGAGTGAAGTAATCATCAAAAAATAGTGAAAATTAACTTAGAAACATGGAAGTGTTTCTGAGTTTTTTATCACCTCTTTCTATCTAGAAAAATAAGGCAAAGAGAATTACGGAAAGCGTATGAAATGGTTTACTTTTTTTCAGAAATAAGCTATACTAGTTTACGTGAAACTATGATAAGATGGAGGTATTGTGTATGGTTGACAAGCAAGTCATTGAAGAAATCAAAAACAATGCCAACATTGTGGAAGTCATAGGTGATGTGATTTCTTTACAAAAGGCTGGACGGAACTATTTAGGGCTCTGTCCTTTTCATGGTGAAAAGACCCCTTCTTTCAACGTTGTGGAAGACAAGCAGTTTTATCACTGTTTTGGCTGTGGTCGTTCAGGAGATGTCTTTAAGTTTATCGAAGAATACCAAGGTGTGTCCTTCATGGAAGCCGTTCAGCTCTTAGGAGAGCGCGTCGGTATTCAACTAGCTACGCCGGTACAGTCTCGTCCCCAACAAACTTCCCCTCATCAAGCTCTATACGATATGCATGAAGAAGCTGCCCGTTTTTACCATGCCATCCTCATGACGACAAAGATGGGAGAAGAAGCAAGGGCTTATCTCTACAAACGCGGATTGACAGATGATGTTCTGAAGCACTTCCAGATTGGACTAGCTCCAGCAGAGAGAACTTATCTCTATCAACGTTTGGCTGACAAGTTTGAGGAAAAGGATTTATTGGATTCGGGCTTGTTTTATCTGTCAGATGGTAATCAATTTTATGATACTTTTTTTGGACGAATCATCTTTCCTTTGACCAATGACAAGGGGCAGGTTATTGCATTTTCAGGTCGTATCTGGCAAGAAACGGATAGTCAGACTGCCAAATATAAAAATAGCCGCTCGACTGCAATTTTTAACAAGAGCTACGAATTGTATCATCTGGACAAGGCAAAAAAGGGAACAGGTAAGATTACAGAGCTCTATCTGATGGAAGGCTTCATGGATGTGATTGCAGCCTACCGTGCTGGTATAGAAAATGCTGTAGCTTCCATGGGAACAGCCTTAAGCAAGGAGCATGTTGATCACCTCAGACGCTTTACCAAAAAAATTGTTCTCAGCTACGATGGCGACAAGGCAGGGCAGACAGCAACAGCCAAGGCTCTAGAGGAGTTAAAAGACTTCTCAGTTGAGGTTGTTCGAGTACCTGATGCCATGGACCCAGATGAGTATTTGCAAAAGAATTCTGCTGAAGACCTGGCTTACCTTTTAACCAAGACTCGGATTAGTCCCATAGAGTTCTATATTCACCAGCTCAAGCCGGAAAATAGTGATAACTTACAGGCGCAAATTGAGTTCATTGAAAAGATTGCGCCCCTAATCGCCAAAGAAAAGTCTATCACTGCCCAGAATTCTTATATCCACATTCTGGCGGATAATCTACCTTCTTTTGATTACCAGCAGGTAGAACAGATTGTAAATGAAAGTCGGATTGTTCAGAGGCAGGAAAGAGTCAAAGAGGAGCAACCTCCAGTAGCGATTAGTATACCTGTAACGCGACAATTGACAGCAGTCATGAGAGCAGAGGCTCATCTCCTTTATAGGATGGCTGAGAATCCAGTTGTTCTAAATGACTACAGATTAAGAGAAGATTTTTTCTTTGATACCCCAGAATTTCAGATTCTTTACGAATTATTAAGTGAGCAGGGAGAAATCGGCTCAGAGGAGCTTTATCATCAGACGCCTGAGGTTGAAAATGCTTGGTACCACGTGCTTAGCTTGGATTTGCCAGCTGAGATGTCGCCTCAAGAGCTAATGGAAGTCGAAGCGACTCGAAACCGTGCTCTCCTCAGCAAGGACAACTTACGAATTAAAAAGAAAGTGCAGGAAGCTAGTCATGTAGGAGATACAGACACCGCCTTGGAAGAATTGCAACGATTGATTTCCCAAAAGAGAAGAATGGAGTAATAATGGCAACAAAACAAAAAGAAGTAACTACATTTGATGTGCAAGTGGCAGACTTTATCCGTAACCACAAAAAAACAGGAACAGCAACAGACGACGAAATCAATTCAAGTCTGGTTATTCCTTTTACTCTCGATGCAGACGGCATTGAAGACCTTTTGCAACGGATTCAGGATGCTGGAATTTCTATCACAGATAACGAAGGAAATCCAAGTGCGCGTGTTCTTAGTGCAGAAGAAGAACCAGAACTCAGTGATGAGGACTTGATTGGTTCAACTTCAGCCAAGGTTAATGACCCAGTCCGTATGTATTTGAAGGAAATCGGGGTTGTTCCTCTCTTGACCAACGAAGAGGAAAAAGAATTGGCCCTAGCAGTTGAGGCTGGTGATATTGAAGCCAAACAACGCCTTGCGGAAGCCAACCTTCGTTTGGTGGTTTCTATCGCTAAGCGCTACGTAGGGCGTGGCATGCAGTTTCTTGACTTGATCCAAGAAGGAAACATGGGCTTGATGAAGGCTGTTGACAAGTTTGACTATTCAAAAGGATTTAAGTTTTCTACGTATGCAACTTGGTGGATTCGTCAGGCAATCACTCGTGCCATCGCTGACCAAGCTCGCACCATTCGTATCCCTGTTCACATGGTTGAAACTATCAATAAATTGGTTCGTGAACAGCGTAACCTCCTTCAAGAATTGGGGCAAGATCCAACTCCTGAACAAATCGCTGAACGTATGGATATGACACCTGACAAGGTCCGTGAAATTTTGAAAATCGCTCAAGAACCAGTATCACTTGAAACACCGATTGGAGAAGAGGACGATAGCCATCTTGGGGACTTTATCGAAGACGAAGTGATTGAAAATCCAGTGGACTACACAACTCGTATCGTTTTGCGTGAGCAGCTGGATGAAGTTTTGGATACTCTCACAGACCGTGAAGAAAACGTCTTGCGCTTGCGCTTCGGTTTGGACGATGGGAAAATGCGTACTCTTGAAGATGTTGGTAAAGTCTTTAACGTGACTCGTGAGCGTATCCGTCAGATCGAGGCCAAGGCTTTGAGAAAATTGCGCCAACCAAGTCGCAGCAAACCCCTTCGTGATTTTATTGAAGACTGAGAGTGAGGAATAACATGGCTTATACAGAAGAGCAAATTGAAACGATCAAAACACGCATTTTAAATGCTTTGGAAGAAGTCATCGACCCTGAGTTGGGGATTGATATTGTCAACCTAGGTTTGATTTATGAAATTCGTTTTGATGGTGAAACAGGTCATACTGAAATTGATATGACCTTGACAACTATGGGCTGCCCACTGGCTGACCTTTTGACAGACCAGATACATGATGCGATGACAGATGTGCCTGAGGTAACCAATACCGAAGTTAAATTGGTCTGGTATCCAGCTTGGACAGTTGAAAAAATGAGCCGATACGCGCGTATCGCCCTAGGAATTAAATAAAGACTAAAAAAATGAGAGAGACGATTGGAAAATAAGGTAATTTTATCCTTTTTCCTTTGGTCTCTTCTTTCTTTTGCTGATTTTCTGGAAATAAAATGGTATAATGAAAGGTATGGAAAACGAAAAATTGCGTATTAATATGCTGAGTTCAAGTGAAAAAGTAGCTGGTCAAGGAGTGTCAGGAGCTTATCGAGAATTGGTTAGTCTCCTTCACCGTGATGCCAAAGATCAGTTGATTGTTACAGAGAATCTTCCTGTTGAAGCGGATGTAACTCACTTTCACACCATTGATTTCCCTTATTATTTATCTACTTTCCAAAAGAAACGCTCTGGGAGAAAAATTGGCTATGTGCATTTTTTGCCTGATACGCTTGAGGGGAGTTTGAAGATTCCATTTTTCCTAAAAGGAATTGTCAAACGCTATGTTTTTTCCTTTTACAACCGAATGGAACACTTGGTGGTGGTCAATCCCATGTTTATCGAGGATTTGGTGGCGGCTGGTATTCCACGTGAAAAAGTGACTTATATTCCAAACTTTGTCAATAAGGAAAAATGGCATCCACTGCCAGCTGAACTGGTTGCACAACTCCGGAAGGAAATGGATCTTTCGGAAGATCAGTTTGTTGTAATCGGTGCGGGTCAGGTTCAGAAACGTAAAGGAATTGATGATTTTATCCGTCTTGCTGAGGAATTGCCAGAAATTACCTTTATCTGGGCAGGTGGTTTTTCATTTGGTGGGATGACAGATGGTTATGAACGCTACAAGAAGATAATGGACAATCCACCTGAAAATCTTATTTTTCCTGGAATTGTGTCACCCGAACGGATGCGGGAACTTTATGCTATGGCGGATCTGTTCTTGCTACCAAGTTATAATGAATTATTCCCTATGACCATCTTAGAGGCCGCTAGTTGCGAGGCTCCTATTATGTTAAGAGATTTGGATCTATATAAGGTTATTCTTGATGGGAATTATCGTGCTACAAGTGATGTTTCCGAGATGAGAGAAGCAATCCTAGAATACAAGAATGATTCTGAAGCCTTAAAAGACTTGAAAGAAAAAGCTTGCGAGATCTCCAAAGAGTACTCTGAGGAGCATTTGTTGGAAATCTGGTTAAAATTTTATCGAGAACAGGCTGCTTTGGGCAAAAAGTGAGGTAATTTATGCGAATTGGTTTATTTACAGATACCTATTTCCCTCAGGTTTCCGGGGTCGCGACTAGTATTCGGACTTTGAAAACTGAGCTTGAAAAGCAGGGGCATGCAGTTTTTATCTTTACAACAACAGATAAAGATGTGAACCGCTACGAGGATTGGCAAATTATTCGCATTCCGAGTGTCCCTTTCTTTGCGTTTAAGGATCGACGATTTGCCTACCGAGGTTTTACAAAGGCGCTTGAAATTGCCAAGCAGTATCAACTCGATATTATTCATACCCAGACAGAATTTTCTCTTGGTTTGTTAGGAATTTGGATTGCGAGAGAATTGAAAATTCCAGTTATTCATACCTACCATACCCAGTATGAAGACTATGTGCATTACATTGCTAAGGGCATGCTAATTCGTCCGAGTATGGTAAAATATTTGGTGCGTGGCTTCCTTCATGATGTAGATGGCGTGATTTGCCCTAGTGAGATTGTTCGTGACCTTTTATCTAAATACAAAGTCAAGGTTGAAAAGCGTGTCATCCCAACTGGAATTGAGCTGGCTAAGTTTGAACGACCTGAGATCAAAGAGGAAAACTTACTAGAGCTTCGCTCGAAGTTAGGTATTCAGGAAGGCGAGAAAATGTTGCTGAGTCTTTCTCGTATCTCCTTTGAGAAGAATATCCAAGCAGTCTTAGCTGCCTTTGCACAGGTTTTGAAAGAAGAAGACAAGGTGAAGTTGGTTGTTGCTGGAGACGGACCTTATTTGGACAGTCTGAAGGAACAAGCAGGGAAATTAAACATACAAAAACATGTGATTTTTACAGGTATGATTGCTCCAAGTGAGACAGCCTTGTACTATAAAGCAGCTGATTTCTTTATTTCAGCCTCTACGAGTGAAACTCAGGGTTTAACCTATCTAGAAAGTCTAGCCAGTGGAACGCCTGTTATTGCTCATGGCAATCCCTATCTTGAAAATCTGATCAATGATAAAATGTTTGGTACTCTCTACTATGGAGAACGAGAGCTTGCAGGAGCTATCCTTGAAGCATTGATTGCTACTCCTGATATGTCTGAACAAAATTTGGCGGATAAGTTGTACGAGATTTCGGCTGAAAATTTTGGGAAACGAGTTCATGAGTTTTACCTTGATGCTATTATCTCAAATAATTTTGAACATGAGTTACATGATGGACAACCTGTCAGTCAACGCTTCTTAAAAACGATTCTCTATCTACCTCAACAGGCTGTTACAAGCCCAGTAAAAGAATCCAAACGTATTTTAAGAGCGTCTCGAAAACAATTGTCTAGCATCAGAGATTATTGGAGAGACGAATTCAAATAATAGAATAAGAGGAAGAAAAAATGAAAAAATTAATGAGAAGCGGGAAAGATCAAAAAATTGGTGGAGTATGCGCAGGAGTTGCTCATTATTTTGATATTGATCCAACAATTGTTCGTGTCATTTGGGCTGTTCTTGCATTTTGTTATGGGACAGGAGTCCTTGCTTATATCATTTTATGGTTGATTGCACCAGTTTCGACAGAATATTAAATTAGAATTATATTGAAAAAGGAGAAGTTATGGCTTTTGGAGATAACGGAAAACGTAAAAAAACTTTGTTTGAAAAGGTGACACTTGTTGTCGTGCTCATCATGTTGTTTGTAACCCTTGCTGGTATCTTTGCAACTGCGCTTGGAGCTTTTAGCAGATTCTAAGCAAGCTACGAGGATAGAAACAATAACTAATGACTGGGTTCTCCCCAGCCTTTTTAAAGTGAGAAGAAAATATGAGTATGTTTTTAGATACAGCCAAAATTAAAGTCAAGGCTGGTAATGGTGGCGATGGCATGGTTGCCTTTCGCCGTGAAAAATATGTCCCTAATGGCGGTCCTTGGGGTGGTGATGGTGGACGTGGAGGTAACGTTGTTTTCGTGGTAGACGAAGGCTTACGTACCTTGATGGATTTCCGCTATAACCGTCATTTCAAGGCTGATTCCGGTGAAAAAGGAATGACCAAAGGAATGCACGGACGTGGTGCAGAAGATCTACGTGTTCGCGTACCACAGGGGACTACTGTACGTGATGCGGAAACAGGTAAAGTCATTACAGACTTAATTGAACATGGTCAAGAATTTATCGTGGCTCATGGCGGTCGTGGCGGTCGTGGAAATATCCGTTTTGCCACGCCCAAAAATCCTGCACCTGAAATCTCTGAGAATGGAGAACCAGGACAAGAACGTGAGTTGCAACTGGAATTGAAGATTCTAGCGGATGTCGGCTTGGTCGGTTTCCCATCTGTCGGAAAGTCAACTTTGCTTAGTGTCATCACTTCAGCCAAACCCAAAATTGGTGCTTACCACTTTACGACGATTGTCCCTAATTTAGGTATGGTTCGTACGCAGTCAGGTGAATCTTTTGCAGTAGCAGACCTTCCAGGTTTGATTGAAGGGGCCAGTCAAGGTGTTGGTCTTGGAACCCAGTTTCTTCGTCATATTGAACGTACACGAGTTATCCTCCATGTCATCGATATGTCGGCTAGTGAAGGACGTGATCCTTATGAGGACTACCTTGCGATCAATAAGGAATTGGAATCCTATAACCTTCGTCTCATGGAACGTCCGCAGATCATTGTAGCCAACAAGATGGATATGCCTGAAAGTCAGGAAAATCTGAAAACTTTCAAGGAGAAGTTGGCAGCAAACTACGACGAGTTTGAGGAACTTCCAGCTATCTTCCCTATTTCTGGATTGACCAAGCAAGGGTTGGCGACTCTTTTGGACGCGACAGCTGAATTGTTAGACAAGACTCCAGAATTCCCAATCTATGATGAATCCGATATGGAAGAAGAGGCTTACTATGGCTTTGACGAGGAAGAAAAAGCCTTTGAGATTAGTCGTGATGATGATGCGACATGGGTACTTTCTGGTGAAAAACTCATGAAACTCTTTAACATGACCAACTTTGACCGTGACGAATCGGTCATGAAGTTTGCTCGACAGCTTCGTGGTATGGGAGTTGACGAAGCCCTTCGTGCGCGTGGCGCCAAAGATGGCGATTTGGTCCGAATCGGTAAATTTGAATTTGAATTTGTAGACTAGGAGATTGATATGGGAGATAAACCGATATCATTCCGAGATGCAGATGGAAATTTTGTTTCTGCAGCAGATGTGTGGAATGAAAAGAAACTAGAAGAATTGTTTAATCGTCTCAATCCTAAACGCGCTCTACGATTGGCACGTACAAAGAAAGAAGAAACACAGTCAAAGAAATAAAAAATTCCCGTGATCTTTTAATCACGGGATTTGTTTTATTCACTAAAGAAAAATGGTGGTGCATATTTTTTAAGACTTTTAAAACATGCTTGCGCTTTTGTAGCATCTTCACAGATAATCATGCAGACATCGTCTCCACAAAGAGTTGCAACGATATCTGGAAAGGCCAAGGAATCAATTACAGATCCAAATGATTGGGCTAAACCGGGTAAAGTTTTCAAAATAACTTGGTGTTGCACAGGACGCAACATAACAAGAGCATCTTCCATATAGTTTTCAAGACGTTTTTCCCACTTGGAGATAGATCCTGTATTTAGCACATAGTAAGAATTATCTTCTTCACGCACTTTTGAAAGGTTCATGGTTTTGATATCGCGTGATAAGGTAGCCTGAGTAACTTGGATATCATTTTCCGCTAACAAGGCTTGTAATTCAGCTTGAGTATGGATTTTGTTTTTTGAAACGAGGGCGCGGATAAGTTGGTGTCTGTGTTCTGATTTGTTCATAAAGTAAGTACTCCTTTTACAAGGTACAGTAGCGTGGACTGAACGAAAATGTCAGTCGGGTGGTAGGCGGTATTGTCACGTATGATGATTTCAAAGTCAGTAAGATAAAGAACTAGATGGAGAGATTCTCCTTCTTTTAACCTGTCACTAGTTGGATGCAGATAAACTGGGTAGCAATCCGTTCATCTACATTGATGTTCTTTAATGACAGTGAATCATTCAATTTGGGTAGCTTTTTGTCACGGCTTGTTGTGAATTCACTCTAAATGTTAATTCACAGAGATTTCCAACATGTGGTGTAGTAGCGTGTATGATAAATGGTTACACATGTTGGTTAGAGGGAGTATCTTTTGTCCAAGTTCTATCTAGGGCTTCTAAAATGCTTTCAGATGAACTGGATTTGATACGAAGTTTATGTTTGATTCGACTGTTCAAGTGGAAAACTTTGGTTATAGGAAGTTCAATGGTCTATTTCATTGACTTTTCCTTTGAATCCTTTCATATTGAAAGTCTGGTAGATTATACCTTTTGACAAGGTAGGATAAGACTAGATTGTGCTAAATCAACCGTCAATTGATAGTCTGTATTATCTCGAATTGTAATCTCAAAGTCTGTTGTGTAGAGAACCAAACGGAGAGTATCTCCTTCTTTAAGTTTGTAGATAGTTGGTTGAAGCTCTAGCTTGAAGTCCATCCATTCATTTGGTTGGATTTCTTCAATCGTCAAGAGATTGGTTCGATTTTGAAGATTAAGGTAGCCTTTGGTGATGACACGTTGGGCACTTGGGTTGAAAGGCAGTTCACAGAGATTTTCTAACATGTGGTAACGACCATTATCAATGGTTCTAGCACTTAAAACAGCTGGATAAGGCTGAAGATATTTCTTTTGTCCAAGTTCTAACAGTTGGGCTGATAATAAGCCCTTGTTCGTACTCGATTTGACACGAAGTTTCAGCTCCACTCGCCCATTTAAGTGAATGTCTTGACTTACTGGGAGGTCAATGGTAATCTGATTAGCTTTTCCTTGGAAAAGTTCGGTGTTGAAAGTCTGGTAAGTCTTACCATAACGATCAAAATCTTTTTGATCATACTGGTTTTGAATCACTTTTTCTTCGGTTCCAAGAGAGAAGGTATGCAGTTCATCTTTCTTGCCAAAGTCATCAAGACTTTGCCATGTTTGCGGTGCGATATTGTCCTGCCAGATGACAGTCGGAAGTTGATAGCCTGAGTCAATTCCTAACAATTTCTTACTTAACAAGGCATTCATGGACTCGCGGAAGTCGATCGACTGCCAGTTGTTCATATAAACATGGGCACCATGATGGAAAAAGAGGTGCTTATTGATATGGCTAGGAAGGGCATGAAACATCTGGTAAACATGAAGAGGTTTGACGTTCCAATCCTGGGAACCATGCGTAAAGACGACCTCAGCTTGAACCTTGTGAGCATTGAGCAGATAGTTGCGGTCATGCCAAAACTGATTGTAGTCACCAGTCTTGCGATCGAGAAGCTCTTTTACCTTTTCTAAATCCGCTTTGTGGGCTTCATTAGCACGGAGATAGTCACCAGCTAAGAGATTACGGGAGTAGGTCAATTCAGCAAGTGAGTCAAAATCTTCACCTGGATAGCCCCCTGGGCTAGTCACCAGACCATTTTCCCGATAGTAGTTGTACCAAGAGGAAATACCTGCTTCTGCGATGATGACTTCTAAGCCATCAACACCAGTGGTGGCAAGACCATTGGACGTGGTACCTAGATAGGAAATTCCTGTTGTTGCAACTTTGCCGTTTGACCAGTCAGCCTTGACTTGGCGCTTGCGCGTGTGGTCCGTGAAAGCACGACAACGACCATTGAGCCAATCAATGACATTTTTATAAGCTTCAATCTGCTGGTAGTCACCATTGGTCATGAGACCTTGAGAATCTTTGGTTCCAACACCTGATACATAGAGATTGGCAAATCCACGTGGGAGGAAGTAGTCATTGAGTGTATATGAGCTATTGATATGAGATAGCTTTTCTTCAGCTTCTGAGACGACTTCTGCTTGACCATGAGGTTCGACTAAATTCAGCTTAGGTTCCTCAAGTTCAATGGTGTGGGGCAGTTTGACCTCAAGCTCCCCTTCCATTTTGTAGAGAGCCTTGTCACTGGCTTTGTCGTTGGTCCCTTGGTGATAAGGGCTGGCAGTCATAAGAGCTGGAATCTGTCCATCATAGCGAGGACGAATAATGCTGACCTTGACTAAGTCAGGGAGACCGTCGTTATCAGTATCCACACGACTCTCGACATACACGACTTCACGAATGACATTGTGAGTAGAGAAGGTTGCCAAGCTCTTACCGTTAAAGTAGTGGTAGTGATTGTCTTCTGAAATGAGTCCATCACTAACAAGCTGATCGATGAGCGTGTTTCCTTTTTTCGTTCGCGTATTGAGTAACTGATAAAGATTTTCAATGAGATCTCCATAAACAATAGGAAAACCAGTTTCTTTACGGAACTGTTCGGCATCCTCAAAGTCAACAAGATAGCTAAATCCTAAAAGTTGAAAAGCTACTGTGTAGAAAATCTCTGCAGTTAACTCACGGTTTGACTGGAAAAAGGTTACTAAATCTGTTTCTTTATCCGCAGCCAATGTGGACAAGGCATAATCCGTGTTAGAATAAGTGAAAAAACTCCAACGAATAAAGTCTTCAAACTGTCTTTTTAAGGACAGTTGGGGTGACAGCTTTAGACCAAGACCTTCTAATTCCTCAAATCGTTGAGAACTAGCGGTTGGTTGATAGCTGAATTGATTAAAACGCATGTTTCTCTCCTTTGAAAACAAACTGGATTTATTATATCAAAAAATAGGGAAAAATGGAATAAATAAACTTAAATGAAATAAATTTCTTAAACCAGCATATCTATTTGGTAAGTTATTATAAAATGCTGAATAAATACCATAGAAGTAAGCCTTTTTCTAGAGATTTTTATATGTAAAACTGCATATAACTCCTTTCTTCATTATACTTCGTTTGGTATAAATATATCTAAATTTACATTTAAAACTATTATATAATATTAATTTTTTATTTCTTTCCTCTGAGAAATGAAGAATTTAACAGTAAGAAGAGAAGAAGTTTGTAACTGATGATATTGAAAAGAAAGTGCAGAGTTGCTTCAATATCCAACTTAAAATGGTATAATAGTAGTAAAACGAAAGCAAGGAGGAGAAGAAATGATTGCACAGCTCGACACCAAGACTGTTTATAGTTTTATGGAAAGTGTAGTTTCGATTGAAAAATATGTACAAATGGCTAAAGAATACGGCTATTCTCACCTTGCTATCATGGATGTGGATAATCTCTATGGAGCCTATCATTTTCTAGAAGCAACTCGTAAGCATGGCATTCAACCTTTAATTGGTTTAGAAATGACCTTGCTCAAAGATGAGGAGAATCTCTCTCTACGTTTTCTAGCCCTATCCACTAAAGGTTATCAAGAGTTGATGAAGTTATCCACTTTAAAAATGACTGGACGGAAAAAATGGTCTGACTTCACCTCCCACCTCGAAGATGTGGCCATTATTGTTCCCTATTTTAATGGGGTCGAACAGCTGGATTTAGGTCATGATTATTTTATCGGGGTTAGTCCTGATACTCACCAAGAAGGCTTTACAAGACCCATTCTTCCCCTCTATCAGGTTAACTCCTTTGAAAAAGAAGACATACAGGTTTTGCAAATCTTGTCGGCAGTCAAGGATAATGTCAGTCTGAGAGAAGTGGATCTGCATTCACAACAAGGGATCTTTCTACCAGCCTCAGAAATAGAAGCTAGATTTAAAAATCGCTTCCCTCAGGCACTTGCCAATCTCCAAGGCTTGATAGAGAATGTTAGCTACCAACTTGATCCAAGTTTAAAACTCCCTCGATTTAACCCTGAAAGGCCTGCAGTAGAAGAGCTTCGAGAGAGAGCTGAGCAAGGTTTGAGTGACAAGGGGCTAACCTCAGCTACCTATCGCGAGCGTTTGAATGAAGAATTAGCTGTGATTCATGATATGGGATTTGACGACTATTTCCTAGTGGTTTGGGATTTGTTGCGCTTTGGACGTTCCCAAGGCTACTATATGGGAATGGGGCGTGGTTCTGCTGTTGGTAGTCTGGTGGCTTACTCACTGGATATTACAGGAATTGACCCGGTCGAGAAGAACTTGATTTTCGAGCGCTTTTTAAATCGTGAGCGCTACACCATGCCTGATATTGATATCGACATCCCTGACCTTTATAGGCCGGAGTTCATTCGCTATGTTCGTGATCGCTATGGCAGTCAACACGTGGCACAGATTGTCACTTATTCGACCTTTGGAGCAAAACAGGCAATTCGTGATGTTTTTAAACGTTATGGTGTTCCAGAGTATGAATTAACCAATATTACGAAAAAAATCAGTTTTCGAGATACGCTAACGACAGCCTATGAAAAGAATTTACAGTTTAGGCAGATCATCAATAGTAAGATTGAATATCAAAAAGCTTTTGAGATTGCTCGAAAGATTGAAGGGTATCCTCGTCAGACCTCTATCCATGCCGCTGGGGTCGTTATGAGTGACCAAGATCTGACAGACTATATCCCGCTCAAATACGGTGAGGATATGCTGATCACCCAGTATGATGCTCATGGTGTTGAAGCCAATGGACTTCTAAAAATGGATTTCCTCGGTTTACGTAACCTGACTTTTGTCCAAAAAATGCAGGAATTGCTTGCGGAGCCAGAGGGTGTTCATCTAAAAATCGAAGATATTGATTTGGAAGACAAAGAAACTCTGGCCCTCTTTGCTGCTGGAAATACCAAGGGGATTTTCCAATTTGAACAACCTGGCGCCATTCGCCTCTTGAAACGAGTTCAGCCGCAAGTCTTTGAAGAGGTAGTAGCAACGACATCCCTCAATAGACCGGGGGCAAGTGATTATATTGATAATTTTGTCGCTCGTAAGCATGGTAAAGAAAAGGTGACGGTGTTAGACCCTGCCTTAGAAGACATCCTTTCATCAACCTACGGTATTATGCTCTATCAAGAGCAGGTCATGCAGGTTGCTCAGCGTTTTGGAGGCTTTAGCCTTGGTAAAGCTGATATTCTCAGACGAGCCATGGGGAAGAAAAATGCTAAAGAGATGCATTTGATGAAGGAAGATTTTATTACGGGAGCTATGAAACTTGAGCATACAGAAGAAAAGGCAAACCAAGTTTTTGCAGTGATGGAAAAGTTTGCAGGCTATGGATTTAACCGATCCCACGCCTATGCTTACTCAGCCCTAGCTTTCCAGCTTGCTTATTTCAAGACACACTATCCTGCTATTTTCTTCCAAGTCATGTTGAATTATTCAAGCAGTGATTACATTGTAGATGCATTGCAGATGGGCTTTGAAGTAGCTCCTTTAGCAATAAACAGCATTCCCTATCATGATAAGATTGCTCAGAAGAAAATCTATCTTGGTTTGAAAGCTATTAAAGGGATGCCGAGAGATTTTTCTTACTGGATTATTGAAAATCGTCCTTTCTCAAGCATTGAAGATTTCGTCACACGTCTTCCCAAGAATTACAAGAAACTGTCGCTTCTGACGCCTTTGGTTGAACTGGGGCTTTTTGATGAATTTGACAAGAATCGTCAGAAAATCTTAGTGAACCTACCAAACTTATTTGTCTTTGTTGAGGAGTTGGGTGGACTCTTTGCGGATACAAATTATAGTTGGACTGAAGCTGATGATTTTACTGAGGCAGAGAAATTTTACAAAGAGCAGGAACTGATTGGGGTAGGTATCAGTCCCCATCCTCTCCAAACTCTTGCCAAACAAGCCCTATATCCGACCACTCCAATCACTAATCTTACTGAGGGAGCTCAAGCCACTCTCCTAGTTGAAGTGCAAAAGATTAAAGTGATTCGAACCAAGAAAGGTGAGAGTATGGCCTTTCTACAGGTTCATGATAGTAAGTCTCGGATGGATGTAACTGTATTTTCAGACCAATATAGAAAATTTGCTTCCAATTTATCCGAAGGGAAATTTTACTACATCAATGGCAAAATTCAATCTCGAGATGGTCGTCTGCAAATGATTGCACAAGATTTGAAAGAAGCAGTGGCAGAACGATTCTGGATTCAAGTTAAAAATCATGAAAATGATAAAGATATTTCAAATATTCTAGAACAATACAAAGGCCCAATCCCTGTCATTATCAGGTATGAAGAGGAAGGAAAAACGGTTGTTTCTACTCAACATTTTGTAAGAAAAGATTCTGCTCTAGAGGAAAAATTAGAGGGAATTGCTATGAAAACGATTTATCGCTAAAAATACGGAAAATAGAAGAATTTTCGATTTAAATGTGGTATAATCAGTAAGAATGTTAAAAGAAAAAGGAGCATAAACCAAATGAAACGTATTGCTGTTTTGACCAGTGGTGGAGACGCCCCTGGTATGAATGCTGCCATCCGTGCAGTAGTTCGCCAAGCAATCTCAGAAGGAATGGAAGTTTTTGGTATCTATGATGGGTACGCTGGTATGGTTGCCGGTGAAATTTATCCACTTGATGCTGCTTCAGTAGGAGACATCATTTCTCGTGGTGGTACTTTCCTTCACTCTGCTCGTTACCCTGAGTTTGCACAACTTGAAGGCCAACTTAAAGGGATTGAGCAATTGAAAAAACACGGTATCGAAGGAGTCGTAGTTATCGGTGGAGACGGTTCTTATCACGGAGCTATGCGCTTGACGGAACATGGATTCCCAGCTATCGGACTTCCAGGAACTATTGATAACGATATCGTAGGGACTGATTTCACAATTGGATTTGATACTGCAGTTACTACTGCTATGGATGCTATTGATAAGATTCGTGATACGTCATCAAGTCACCGTCGTACTTTCGTTGTTGAAGTAATGGGACGTAACGCTGGTGATATCGCTCTTTGGGCAGGTATCGCAACTGGTGCTGACGAAATCATCATCCCTGAAGAAGACTTCAAGATGGAAGATATCGTTGCAAGCATCAAAGCTGGTTATGAATGTGGTAAGAAACACAACATCATCGTTTTGGCTGAGGGAGTTATGTCTGCGAATGAGTTTGGTAAGAAACTCAAGGAAGCTGGAGACACTAGTGACCTTCGTGTAACTGAACTTGGACACATCCAACGTGGTGGATCACCAACTGCGCGTGACCGTGTATTGGCATCACGCATGGGTGCACACGCTGTTAAACTTCTTAAACAAGGAATCGGTGGTGTCGCTGTTGGTATCCGTAACGAGAAAATGGTTGAGAATCCAATTCTTGGAACAGCAGAAGAAGGAGCTTTGTTTAGCTTAACAGCTGATGGCAAGATCGTTGTTAACAACCCTCATAAAGCTGATCTTGAACTTTCTGATTTGAACAAGAGCTTGTCCTAATCAACTTTCATTAATTTGGTAACATGACCATAAAAGGTCGAATTATATAAAGGAGTCACAAAAATCATGAACAAACGTGTAAAAATCGTTGCAACTTTAGGTCCTGCGGTTGAAATCCGTGGTGGTAAAAAATTCGGTGAAGACGGATACTGGGGTGAAAAACTTGACGTTGAAGCTTCAGCTCAAAATATTGCTAAATTGATTGAAGCAGGAGCAAACACTTTCCGTTTCAACTTCTCACATGGTGACCACCAAGAACAAGGTGAGCGTATGGCAACTGTTAAACTTGCTGAAAAACTTGCAGGTAAAAAAGTTGGTTTCCTTCTTGATACTAAAGGACCTGAAATCCGTACAGAATTGTTTGAAGGTGATGCAAAAGAGTACTCTTACAAAACTGGTGAAAAAATCCGTGTTGCAACTAAACAAGGAATCAAATCAACTCGTGATGTGATTGCTTTGAACGTTGCTGGTGCCCTTGATATCTACGATGATGTTGAAGTTGGTCACCAAGTTTTAGTTGACGATGGTAAATTGGGTCTTCGTGTTTTCGCAAAAGACGATGCAACTCGTGAATTTGAAGTAGTCGTTGAAAATGACGGTATCATTGCTAAGCAGAAAGGTGTAAACATCCCTAACACTAAAATTCCTTTCCCAGCCCTTGCTGAACGTGATAACGATGATATCCGTTTCGGTTTGGAACAAGGTATCAACTTCATCGCGATTTCATTCGTACGTACTGCAAAAGACGTCGACGAAGTTCGTGCAATCTGTGAAGAAACTGGAAATGGTCACGTTCAATTGTTTGCGAAAATCGAAAACCAACAAGGTATCGATAACTTGGATGAAATCATTGAAGCTGCTGACGGTATCATGATCGCTCGTGGTGACATGGGTATCGAAGTACCATTCGAAATGGTTCCAGTTTATCAAAAAATGATCATCACTAAAGTGAACGCAGCAGGTAAAGTTGTTATCACAGCAACAAACATGCTTGAAACAATGACTGAAAAACCACGTGCAACTCGTTCAGAAGTATCAGACGTATTTAACGCTGTTATCGACGGAACTGACGCTACAATGCTTTCAGGTGAGTCTGCAAACGGTAAATACCCACTTGAGTCAGTAACAACAATGGCTACAATTGACAAGAACGCACAAACTCTTCTTAACGAATACGGACGTTTGAACTCAGATACATTCGAACGTAACTCTAAGACAGAAGTTATGGCTTCAGCTGTTAAAGATGCTACTAACTCAATGAACATCAAATTGGTTGTTACTCTTACTAAGACTGGTCACACAGCTCGTTTGATTTCTAAATACCGTCCAAATGCTGATATCTTGGCATTGACATTCGACGAATTGACAGAGCGTGGATTGATGTTGAACTGGGGTGTTATCCCAATGTTGACTGAAGCTCCATCATCAACTGATGATATGTTCGAAATCGCTGAACGTAAAGCAGTTGAGGCAGGCCTTGTAGAATCTGGTGACGATATTGTTATCGTTGCAGGTGTGCCACTTGGAGAAGCTGTTCGTACAAACACAATGCGTATCCGTACAGTACGTTAATCTAACACAAAAACCTATCATTTCAGGCTGAAAAGCTTGAGTGATAGGTCTTTTTTTATCAAAATGAGATGGTATTTAGTAAATAGGAATGGGAAAAAACTGAAGATTATGGTATAATAGAGTGGAAAGACCTTTTTAGTAAATTTTGAAAGAGTAAAACATGAGAAAAATTGTCATCAATGGTGGACGTCCATTGCAAGGTGAGATCACCATTAGTGGTGCTAAAAATAGTGTTGTAGCGCTTATTCCAGCTATTATCTTATCAGATGATATTGTCACTTTAGATTGTGTTCCAGATATTTCAGACGTTGCTAGTCTTGTCGAAATCATGGAAATTATGGGGGCGACTGTTAAGCGTTATGAGGATGTCTTGGAGATTGATCCAAGAGGTGTTCAAAACATTCCTATGCCTTATGGCAAGATTAATAGCTTGCGTGCTTCTTATTATTTCTACGGAAGTCTTTTAGGTCGCTTTGGTGAAGCTACAGTTGGACTTCCTGGTGGATGTGATCTGGGGCCTCGTCCGATTGACCTTCACTTAAAAGCCTTTGAAGCCATGGGTGCTAAGGTCAGCTATGAGGGAGATAATATGAATTTATCTGCCCAAGGTAAGGGGCTTCATGGCGCAAGTATTTACATGGATACCGTCAGCGTTGGTGCAACGATTAACACTATGATTGCTGCGGTTAAAGCTAAGGGACGCACTGTCATTGAAAATGCGGCTCGTGAACCGGAAATTATCGATGTTGCTACCCTTTTGAACAACATGGGGGCCCATATTCGTGGTGCAGGGACTGATATTATCATTATTGATGGTGTCGAGAAACTTCATGGAACGCGTCATCAGGTTATCCCAGACCGTATCGAAGCTGGAACCTATATTTCACTTGCTGCAGCGGTAGGAAAAGGAATTCGCATTAACAACGTTCTCTATGAACACTTAGAAGGGTTTATCGCCAAACTAGAGGAAATGGGCGTTCGTATGACGGTCTCAGAAGACAGTATCTTCGTTGAAGAACAGTCTGGTTTAAAGGCCATCAATATCAAAACAGCTCCCTATCCAGGATTCGCAACCGATTTGCAACAGCCTATCACGCCACTTTTACTAACTGCCCAAGGTCGTGGAACCATTATTGATACGATTTATGAGAAACGTGTTAATCATGTCTTTGAGTTAGCAAAAATGGATGCGGATATTACGACTACAAACGATCACATTATTTACAACGGTGGTCGTAACTTACACGGTGCAAGTGTAAAGGCAACAGACTTGCGAGCTGGTGCAGCACTTGTCATCGCTGGTTTAATGGCTCAAGGCCAGACTGAAATTACGAATATTGAGTTTATCCTTCGTGGCTACTCAGATATTATTGAAAAATTGCGTAGTCTTGGAGCGGATATTACACTCGTTGAAGACTAAGCCGTTGAGGTGATTATGAATATTTGGACCAAATTAGCAATGTTTTCTTTTTTTGAAACGGAGCGCTTGTATTTGCGTCCTTTCTTTTTTAGTGACAGTCAAGCGTTTTTCGAGATTGCTTCAAACCCTGAGAATTTACAGTTTATTTTTCCCAGTCAAGCAAGTATGGAAGAAAGTCAGTACGCACTTGCTAACTATTTTATGAAGAATCCTCTAGGAGTTTGGGCAATTTGTCTCCAAGGAAATCAGGAAATGATTGGCTCCATTAAATTTGAAAAGATCGATGAAATCAAAAAAGAAGCAGAAATTGGTTACTTCTTAAAAAAAGATTCTTGGTCACAAGGTTTTATGACAGAAGTGGTTACCAAGCTTTGTCAGCTTTCATTTGAAGAATTTGGTTTAAAACAATTATCCATCATCACTCATTTGGAGAATCAAGCTAGTCAAAAAGTAGCCTTAAAATCGGGCTTTAGCCTCATCCGACAGTTTAAGGGAAGCGATCGCTATACACGAAAAATGAGGGACTATCTTGAATTTCGATACATAAAAGGAGAATTCAATGAGTAAACACCAGGAAATTTTGTCCTATCTGGAAGAGTTACCAATTGGGAAGAGAGTTAGTGTTCGCAGTATTTCCAATCACCTAGGTGTTAGTGACGGAACCGCCTACCGAGCTATCAAAGAAGCTGAAAATCGTGGGATCGTTGAAACTCGGCCACGTAGTGGAACCATACGAGTCAAGTCCCAGAAAGTGGCTATTGAGAGGCTAACCTATGCTGAGATTGCTGAAGTCACCTCCTCTGAAGTTTTAGCTGGTCAGGAAGGGCTGGAGAGAGAGTTTAGCAAATTCTCCATTGGGGCTATGACAGAGCAAAATATCCTGTCCTATCTCCATGATGGCGGTCTTTTGATTGTAGGTGACCGTACTCGTATTCAACTTTTAGCCTTGGAAAATGAAAATGCAGTCCTTGTAACAGGTGGTTTTCATGTCCAAGATGATGTTCTTGAGTTGGCTAATAAAAAAGGGATTCCAGTTCTAAGAAGTAAACATGATACTTTCACAGTAGCGACCATGATTAACAAAGCCCTCTCAAATGTTCAAATCAAAACCGATATTCTGACAGTCGAAAAGCTCTATCGTCCCAGTCATGAGTATGGTTTTTTGAGAGAAACGGATACAGTAAAAGACTATCTAGACTTGGTCCGTAAGAACAGAAGTAGTCGTTTCCCAGTCATTAACCAACACCAAGTGGTTGTTGGGGTTGTTACTATGCGTGACGCAGGAGATAAATCCCCCAGCACAACGATTGACAAGGTGATGACACGTAGTATCTTTGTAACAGGCTTAGCTACCAATATTGCCAATGTTAGTCAACGGATGATCGCAGAAGACTTTGAGATGGTTCCCGTTGTCAGAAGTAACCGAACCTTGCTCGGTGTCGTAACACGACGAGATGTCATGGAAAAGATGAGCCGTTCTCAAGTTTCTGCTTTGCCGACTTTCTCAGAACAAATCGGGCAAAAACTCTCTTATCATCATGATGAAGTTGTCATTACTGTTGAGCCTTTCATGTTGGAGAAAAATGGGGTCCTTGCTAATGGAGTTTTGGCTGAGATCCTCAACCATATGACCCAAGACCTCGTTGTCAATAGCGGACGTAATCTCATCATTGAGCAGATGTTGATTTATTTCTTGCAGGCTGTGCAGATAGATGATACTCTGCGGATTCAGGCTCGTATTATTCACCACACGAGACGCTCAGCTATTATTGATTATGATATTTATCATGGGCATCAGATTGTTTCAAAAGCAAATGTTACGGTTAAAATTAATTAGAATCTAGGAGAAAAAATGATAACTTTAAAATCAGCACGTGAAATCGAAGCCATGGACAAGGCTGGTGATTTCCTAGCAAGTATCCATATCGGCTTACGTGATTTGATTAAGCCAGGCGTGGATATGTGGGAAGTTGAAGAGTACGTTCGTCGACGTTGTAAAGAGGAGAATTTCCTTCCTCTACAGATTGGTGTGGATGGTGCTGTCATGGATTACCCCTATGCCACTTGTTGCTCTCTCAATGACGAAGTAGCTCACGCTTTTCCACGTCATTACATCTTGAAAGAGGGCGATTTGCTCAAGGTTGACATGGTACTGGGTGGTCCGATTGCAAAATCCGACCTCAATGTATCTAAACTCAACTTCAACAATGTTGAACAAATGAAAAAATACACTCAAAGTTATACTGGTGGTTTAGCTGACTCATGTTGGGCTTATGCGGTTGGTACACCGTCTGAAGAAGTGAAAAACCTGATGGATGTGACCAAGGAAGCTATGTATAAAGGGATTGAGCAAGCAGTTGTCGGCAATCGTATCGGTGATATTGGTGCAGCCATTCAAGAATATGCTGAAAGTCGCGGTTACGGTGTCGTTCGTGATTTGGTTGGTCATGGTGTTGGTCCAACTATGCACGAGGAGCCAATGGTTCCTAACTACGGTATTGCAGGTCGTGGACTCCGTCTCCGTGAAGGAATGGTACTAACCATTGAACCCATGATTAATACTGGTGACTGGGAAATTGATACAGATATGAAGACTGGCTGGGCTCATAAGACTATAGATGGCGGCCTGTCTTGCCAATATGAACACCAGTTCGTGATTACCAAAGACGGTCCTGTTATCTTGACTAGTCAAGGTGAAGAAGGAACGTATTAAAATGAAAGGAGCTTAGCTCCTTTTTTGTGTCAACTTTAGTCAAAATAAATAAGCGTAGCAGACTTCTTACAAATTTATTCTTTTGTAGTAAAATAGGATTAGAATTTTGAGAAAGTAGGTAATTCGTTGGAGTCGATTATATTTCTAGTATCCGTTTTTTTAGCAGGTATCCTGTCCTTCTTTTCACCCTGCATCTTTCCTTTGCTACCTGTCTATGCTGGTATTTTACTGGATGATCAGGGAAATTCGAAAAGCTTTCGCTTTTTTGGAAGAGACGTTGCATGGTCAGGTTTAATTCGGACCTTGTGCTTTATTGCTGGAATCTCCCTCATTTTCTTTATTTTAGGATTTGGAGCTGGATTCCTAGGGCATATGCTCTATGCAGACTGGTTTCGTTATGCTATGGGAATAGTCATTATTCTTTTAGGACTTCATCAGATGGAAATCTTGCATTTCAATAAACTGGAGGTTCAAAAGACAGTCACATTCAAACAATCAAAGTCTAATCACTATCTGTCAGCCTTTTTACTTGGGATAACCTTTAGTTTTGGTTGGACCCCTTGTATCGGACCAGTCTTAAGTTCAGTCTTGGCTCTGGCGGCTTCAGGTGGCAATGGTGCTTGGCAAGGAGCCGTGTTAACATTAGTATACACATTGGGAATGGCCCTTCCTTTCATTGTTTTGGCCTTGGCTTCGGGCTGGATTATGCCCTATTTTAGTAAATTAAAACCCCATATGATTTTACTAAAGAAAATCGGGGGAGCTTTGATTATTTTGATGGGATTATTATTAATGCTAGGGCAGTTAAATGCCTTGTCAGGAATTCTTGGATAAAAGGAGAAAAAATGAAAAAAGTTATTTTTGCTGGATTGAGCCTCATGTCTCTATTCTTATTGATTGCCTGTGGTGAAAAAGAGACCAAACAGACAAGCAGTCCCAAACAGCCTGCTGTACAACAAATCGCAGTCGGTAAGGATGCTCCAGACTTCACCTTGCAGTCTATGGATGGCAAAGAAGTGAAGTTATCAGACTATAAAGGGAAAAAGGTTTATTTGAAATTCTGGGCTTCTTGGTGTGGACCATGCAAAAAAAGCATGCCTGAGTTGATGGAACTAGCTGCCAAACAAGATCGAGACTTTGAAATCTTGAGTGTCATTGCACCTGGTCTACAAGGTGAAAAAACAGTTCAAGACTTTCCAAAATGGTATCAAGAACAAGGATACAAGGATATTCCAGTTCTATATGATACGCAAGCAACTACCTTCCAAGCCTACCAAATTCGTAGTATTCCAACAGAATACTTGATTGACAGTCAAGGTAAAATCGGAAAAATCCAATTTGGTGCTATTAGCAACGCTGATGCAGAAGCGGCTTTTAAAGAAATGAAATAAAGAAAAAATCGCGATTATTCGCGATTTTTTTATAGTTTTTCATTGATAAAGCGGATAAATTGATTCCACCAAACCTTCAAAAAGAAGGCTTTTTCCACTTTCTTTTCAGAAACCATTTCAAAAGATGGTTTGTCGGAAGTGAGATAGCCCTGGCCGACCAAATCCTGATCATCATAGGTCAGAGTACCAACAACCTTTCCTTCTTCTAGTGGAGCCATTTCTGATGTTGATTTCGGTGTGAATTGGAGGGCTGGTGTAGTACCGCTTCCGATGCGTTGGACGATGGAAATATCTGACTTAGCGACAGCTGTCACATTGTCTTCCTTACCATCAAGAACTGTTACTTTACTATCGTTGTATGCTTCACCTTTCTGAACGACAGTTTTTAAGGCAAAGTTTGCAGAAATATAATCTAAAAGTGCTGAAGTAGCAGTAAAACGTGCATAAGGGTTGGTATCTTGTTGATCTGCATTCAAAACAACCGTAATAATACGCATCCCTTTCTCAACAGTTGTTCCCACGAATGAAGCACCAGCTTTATCAGTAGTACCTGTCTTTAGTCCATCAATACCACCACGATAGGCAGGCATTCCCTCCAACATATAGTTGGTTGAGTGGATTTCAAGTCCTGCAAAGGTAGAAGTTGGTTTTTTTGTGATTTCCAAAACTTGAGGATAATCTCGGATGAGGTTACGAGCGACGATTGCAACATCGTAGGCACTCAACTTGTTTTCATCGTCTTTTTTAGAACCAGGATAGATATTATCGCCAAGTGTCTCATTATTTAAACCAGTTGTGTTTACAATAGTTGCATCTTGAATTCCCCATTCAAGAAGTTTAGCCCTCATCTTGTCTACAAAGTCTTTCTCAGAACCAGCAATCTTTTCTGCTAGCGCAATTGCAGCACTGTTTGCACTGGATACCATTGTAGCCTCTAATAGTTGTTCAACAGTATAATTTCGAGCTTCCATAGGGACGTTACTCGCCTCAGAATTAGTTGTAAGTTTGTAAGGATAGTCCGAAATATCAACAGGTGTAGATAGGCTGATAGTTCCTTGTTCCAGAGCTTCATAGACCAAATAAACTGTAACCAGTTTTGTAATAGAAGCAATTTCTACAGGCTGATTTGCATCTTTTTCATAGAGGATTTTTCCAGTTGTAGCCTCGACAGCAATGGCATGTTTAGCAGCAACATCAAACTCCTGAGCAGAAACAGTAGAAGCTGTTCCAAAAACAAAAAGTGTCATAAAAGATAAAATTATTTTTTTCATATTAGCTTTATTTTATCATAAAGAAAAAAAATATTCTCGCTTTTTTACTAAAGCCATCTTATCTTTTTCAGAAATATGGTAAAATAGAGAGAAGGAGGATACCTATGTTCCGTAGAAACAAATTATTTTTTTGGACAGCTGAATTTTTATTATTAACACTGATTTTCTATCTTTGGAGAGAAATGGGAACCATCATTACTCCCTTCGTGACAGTTGTGAATACCATCATGATTCCATTTTTGCTTGGTGGATTTTTTTACTACATTACAAATCCAGTCGTTACTTTCTTAGAAAAGAGATGTAAGATCAATCGTCTAATTGGTGTCTTGGTCACTCTTTGTGCCTTGATTGGTGCTATCGTTGTAGGGGTCGTTTATCTCTTGCCGATTTTGATTAATCAGTTGACCAGCTTGATTATTTCTAGTCAAAACATCTATAGTAGACTACAAGATTTGATCATCGATTTGTCCATGAATCCAGTCTTCCAAAATATAGATATTCAACAAACAATTCAACAACTGAATCTCTCCTATGTGGATATCCTCCAGAATATCCTGAATAGCGTCAGCAACAGTTTAGGAAGCGTTCTTTCAGCCTTGTTTAGTACAGTTCTGATTCTCATTATGACCCCTGTATTCTTGATTTATTTCTTGTTGGATGGTCATAAGTTGCTACCGATGTTGGAACGTACTGTCTTAAAACATGACAAATTGAATCTTTCTAGCCTTTTAACCAATCTCAATACAACCATAGCGCGCTATATCAGTGGAATTGCGATTGATGCGGTTATTATTGGATGTTTAGCCTATATTGGCTATAGCGTTATCGGATTAAAGTACGCCCTAGTTTTTGCTATTTTTTCTGGAATCGCAAATTTGATTCCTTATGTTGGTCCAAGTATTGGCTTGATTCCAATGGTGATTGCCAATGTGTTCACGGATCCTCATCGTATGTTGATTGCGGTTGCTTATATGCTTATTATTCAGCAGATTGACGGAAATGTTCTCTATCCACGCATCGTTGGAGGGGTTATGAAAGTGCATCCGATTACGATTTTGGTGCTCCTTTTACTGTCAAGTAATATCTACGGTGTCATAGGGATGGTCGTAGCAGTACCTACTTACTCTATTTTTAAAGAAATTACTAAGTTCCTAGCGAAATTATATGAAAACCATAAAGAAGCTCATAAAGAAGCTAAGGAATTGGAAAAAACAGAATCAAATTAAAATCAGGGAAACCTGATTTTTTTGATGAAAATACTATCTCCAAACAAAAAGAAGTTTGAATTCATATTGCCATAAAGAAGCAGAAGAACAGGATTTGATAAGATTTAGATTAATTCACAAAATATGTGTAAAACACTTGCAATTTAGCAGAAATTTGATAAAATAGTAAGGAAAGTTAGACTGTATTGCCTACTGTCTATCTATAAAATATATTTTATTGGAGGCTTTTACTCAAATGGCAAAAGAAAAATACGATCGTAGTAAACCACACGTTAACATTGGTACTATCGGACACGTTGACCACGGTAAAACTACTTTGACTGCAGCTATCACAACTGTATTGGCACGTCGCTTGCCTTCAGCAGTTAACCAACCAAAAGACTATGCGTCTATCGATGCTGCTCCAGAAGAACGCGAACGCGGTATCACTATCAACACTGCGCACGTTGAGTACGAAACTGAAAAACGTCACTACGCTCACATCGACGCTCCAGGACACGCGGACTACGTTAAAAACATGATCACTGGTGCCGCTCAAATGGACGGAGCTATCCTTGTAGTAGCTTCAACTGACGGACCAATGCCACAAACTCGTGAGCACATCCTTCTTTCACGTCAGGTTGGTGTTAAACACCTTATCGTCTTCATGAACAAAATTGACTTGGTAGACGACGAAGAATTGCTTGAATTGGTTGAAATGGAAATCCGTGACCTCTTGTCAGAATACGACTTCCCAGGTGACGATCTTCCAGTTATCCAAGGTTCAGCTCTTAAAGCTCTTGAAGGTGACTCTAAATACGAAGACATCATCATGGAATTGATGAACACTGTTGATGAGTACATCCCAGAACCAGAACGTGACACTGAAAAACCATTGCTTCTTCCAGTCGAAGACGTATTCTCAATCACTGGACGTGGTACAGTTGCTTCAGGACGTATCGACCGTGGTACTGTTCGTGTCAACGACGAAATCGAAATCGTTGGTATCAAAGAAGAAACTCAAAAAGCAGTTGTTACTGGTGTTGAAATGTTCCGTAAACAACTTGACGAAGGTCTTGCCGGAGATAACGTAGGTGTCCTTCTTCGTGGTGTTCAACGTGACGAAATCGAACGTGGACAAGTTATCGCTAAACCAGGTTCAATCAACCCACACACTAAATTTAAAGGTGAAGTCTACATCCTTACTAAAGAAGAAGGTGGACGTCACACTCCATTCTTCAACAACTACCGTCCACAATTCTACTTCCGTACTACTGACGTTACAGGTTCAATCGAACTTCCTGCAGGTACTGAAATGGTAATGCCTGGTGATAACGTGACTATCGACGTTGAGTTGATCCACCCAATCGCCGTAGAACAAGGTACTACATTCTCTATCCGTGAGGGTGGACGTACTGTTGGTTCAGGTATGGTTACAGAAATCGAAGCTTAATTCGATTAAGTTCCCAGAAGAACAATTATTTAAGTCAGACACTAAAAGAATCTTGCCTTGCAAGGTTCTTTTTTCTTCTTACTCTATTTGAAGTGCTTCTACTCTAGCAGTATAATCGTTTTTTTGGTATAATAAAAGTTATGGAAATCGAAAAAACCAATCGTATGAACGCCCTTTTTGAATTTTATGCGGCGCTTTTGACAGACAAGCAGATGAACTATATTGAACTCTATTATGCTGATGATTACAGTCTTGCTGAGATTGCTGAAGAGTTCGGTGTCAGTCGTCAGGCTGTTTATGACAATATCAAGCGGACAGAAAAGATTCTAGAAGATTATGAGATGAAACTGCACATGTATTCGGACTACATTGTCCGTAGTCAGATTTTTGACCAGATCTTAGAGCGTTATCCCAAGGATGACTTTCTGCAGGAGCAGATAGAAATTTTAACAAGCATTGATAATAGAGAATAAGAGGAAGAAAAATGGCATTTGAAAGTTTAACAGAACGTTTACAGAACGTCTTTAAAAATCTACGTAAAAAAGGAAAAATTTCTGAGACTGATGTCCAAGAAGCAACCAAAGAGATTCGTTTGGCCTTGCTGGAAGCTGACGTTGCTTTGCCTGTTGTGAAGGACTTTATCAAGAAAGTTCGAGAACGTGCAGTTGGACACGAGGTCATTGATACCCTCAATCCAGCCCAACAGATTATCAAAATCGTTGATGAGGAATTGACAGCTGTTTTAGGTTCTGATACGGCAGAAATTATCAAGTCACCAAAAATTCCAACCATTATCATGATGGTCGGTTTGCAAGGGGCCGGTAAAACAACATTTGCTGGTAAGCTGGCTAATAAACTCAAGAAGGAAGAAAATGCACGTCCTTTGATGATTGCGGCAGATATTTATCGTCCAGCAGCCATCGATCAGCTGAAAACACTTGGACAACAAATCGATGTTCCTGTCTTTGCACTTGGAACAAAAGTGCCTGCTGTTGAAATTGTTCGCCAAGGTTTGGAGCAAGCGCAAGCCAATCACAACGACTATGTCTTGATCGATACGGCAGGGCGTTTGCAGATTGATGAGCTTTTGATGAATGAGCTTCGTGATGTTAAAGCACTGGCTCAGCCAAATGAAATCCTGCTCGTCATTGATGCCATGATTGGTCAGGAAGCGGCCAATGTTGCTCGTGAATTTAATGCTCAGTTAGAAGTGACTGGGGTTATTCTTACCAAGATTGATGGGGATACTCGTGGTGGTGCAGCTTTGTCTGTTCGTCACATCACTGGAAAACCTATCAAGTTCACTGGTACGGGTGAAAAGATAACAGATATCGAAACCTTCCACCCAGATCGTATGTCAAGCCGTATCCTTGGTATGGGGGATATGCTGACCTTGATTGAGAAAGCTTCTCAGGAATACGATGAGCAAAAAGCCCTTGAAATGGCTGAGAAGATGCGTGAAAATACCTTTGATTTCAATGATTTCATTGATCAATTGGATCAGGTGCAAAACATGGGGCCAATGGAAGACTTGCTCAAGATGATTCCAGGTATGGCTAACAACCCTGCCCTTCAAAATATGAAGGTGGATGAGCGCCAAATTGCGCGCAAACGTGCCATTGTATCTTCCATGACACCTGAGGAGCGTGAAAATCCTGATTTGTTAAATCCAAGTCGTCGACGTCGTATTGCTGCAGGTTCTGGAAATACCTTTGTTGAAGTCAATAAATTCATCAAGGACTTTAACCAGGCTAAACAGCTCATGCAGGGTGTCATGTCTGGGGATATGAACAAGATGATGAAACAAATGGGAATCAATCCCAATAACCTTCCAAAAAATATGCCAAATATGGGAGGGATGGATATGTCTGCCCTTGAAGGCATGATGGGACAAGGTGGAATACCGGATATGTCAGGTCTCGGAGGAGCAGGCATGCCAGATATGAGCCAGATGTTTGGTGGCGGACTCAAAGGTAAAATCGGTGAATTTGCTATGAAACAGTCTATGAAACGCATGGCCAACAAAATGAAAAAAGCGAAGAAAAAACGCAAATAAAAAAGGGAAGCAGAAGTGCTTTCCTTTTTGGTATAAAATATGTGCTTCCTATGATTAGGCAATTTTCTTAATTGAAAAATGACTAAATACAAAGAGAGATTTCAAAGCCTTGCATCCATTCGGATTTTACTGTGATTTCGATTTTTAAAGCATCTGCTAATTGTTTGACCAGATAGAGGCCCATGCCTGTTGATTTTTTCCTTGTCTCTCCTGAATCACCTGTAAATCCTTTTTCAAAGATATGAGGGAGGTCGCAAGCTTTAACTCCGCAGCCATTATCCCTAATAATCAGACTTGTACGTCCCTTGTCTTTTGATATATAAATATTGAGTTCGGGCTTGTCGGAGCTATATTTAATGGAGTTGGCTAGGATTTGAGAGAGGATAAATTCAAAACTGCGTTGATCGGTGTAGCAGATTCCTTGTATGTTTTCTACCTTAATCGTAAATTTCTTTTCTTTGAGCAAGGGATCAAAGTTTTCCAAAAGATCTTGGATACACTCTTCTAGGTCAAGGTATTCAAATAGAAAATCATTTTTCTCACTTTTCACCCTGTAGTAGAATAGGATCTGTGATACATTTTCTTGGATTTGCTTTTTCACATAGTCCAACTTAAAAGCTGTATCCTCAGGCAACTGGCCGCTTTGATTGTCCAAAAGGAGGGAAAGAAGCGACAGAGGGAGTTTAATCTCATGCGCCCATTTTTCAACATAGTCCTCATACTCGGCTAGTAATGAGTTGAGTTTTCCTATTTCAGCCTGCTTTTGATAAAGTGTATCTGCTATTTTTTCAATGCTTTCTTTTTCTGAGGCACTTGATAAATGCAATAATTCAAGCTCAGTATCCGTCTTGGGATTGGCTATGAAAGCTTTATAGGCAGATGATTTTTTTCTTTCTGTTCTTATAAGTAAGAATGATAGGATGAAAAAAAGCAGGACGGTGGCTAAAATATAGAGAAGGATGAGGGCTTGAAACATTCTCACATCTGAAAGCCAAAGCAGGACAGCTGTAAATAGATCAAATGCTAAGAGAACAAGTAACCAAGGCAGATAACTAGCTAGATATTTTAGATTATGTTTCATCTGGACTTACCTCTTCAAGCTTGTAACCAATACCTCTGACGGACTTGACTTGAAGGGCAATGCCAGCCTGTTTCATCACCTTTTTTAGCCTTGCAATGTTTACTTGTAGGGCATTTTCATCAATGAACTCAGTTGTATTCCACAGTTTCATACTTAGTTCTTCTTTTGTGATGACAGGAGCATTAGTAACCAATAAGGTTTCTAACAATTTCCCTTGATTTTGGGGGAGTAAAATCGAGTGTCCATTGATATAAAGGGTATAGGTCTGTCTATCCAGCAGAAAATTATCTTTTTCAAGTAGATTTCGTCTGCCTTCATAGCGTTTCAAGATATTTTCTATACGTGCCAAAAATCTTTCTTTCTTGAAAGGCTTTGTTAGATACTCATCTGCCCCTAATTTCAGGGCGTAAATCTCATCTTTTAGTTGTTCACGGGAGGTGAGAACCAATATGGGCACAGAGCGTTTGGACTTGAGATTTTTACAAATTTGAAAACCTGTTTCTCCCGGCAAATTCAAATCCAGTATGATTAAATCCGTATCGTATTGCAGTACTTGCTGGCTTGTATCTTTGAAGTCAGTCAACTTATCAACTTGATAACCCGTTTTCTCTAACAAAATAACAATTTCATCTCGAATCAAGGCTTCATCTTCAATAACCAGAATATGCTTCATACCGGTTCCTCCTTTTCCTAATTTATTTTACCTTATTCATCTCTTTTAGGTTCCATTAAGGATAACAAGTACTTGTTGCTATTTTTCTTTACAATTCTTATATAGATGACTTCAAATCCAGCCAAGAGCAGTACTATCAGCATGGCTGTGATAAATTTCTGCACCATGACCATTCTTGCGCTAGCCGGTACTATTCCTGTGAGGAGGGAGCTCACTCCGAAGCTACTACTGAGAAGTGCAAGGGCTATTGGCAGACCGAAATACCAGTTGATTTGTTTTTCTGACGATTTACAAAGAGTTTCGTAGTTAGCTCCAAGATGGATCAAGGTTTGATATCGTCTGTAGGATTGTCTTTGTCCCATCAAAAACTGGACGCCGATGATTGTATTTGCAACGACAAGGAAAATGATTGCCAGATAAATAGTAATATAGCTAGCAGAGATAATGTAAAATAATTGTCTTCCCATATTTTGTATATAACTTTCATAGCCAAGAGAAGTTTGATTCAGCTTTTCATTTGTATCTGAGATAGCTCTCATCAGGCCTTTTTCCTTGACTAGCTCAGGAGCCAAGATACCGCTGACATAGTTCGAATAGTGACCGTCTGTATAGTTCATAAAGACTTCATCTGTGACTATGAGGGCAACAGAGAGGGTGATTTCACGATCCGTTACAATCGGTAAAGACTGTACTTCGCCAATCAATTTTATATCATTTCCCATGACGTTGATTTGAGGATTTGTCTTTAGGACAGAGTTAACCAAGTTCTCATCAGGGAGAAAATCTTTTCCCATATACAAGTAGGCTTCCTTACTAGTTAATTCTAAAGGAGGGAGATTGGCAGCTTTTCTAAGTTCATTGTATTCGGAAACTGGTATGAGGTGGGAAGTAGTAGACTGTTTAAATCTTTGGAGCAAAATTTCCTTGTTCTTGCTGCCTTTTTGCTTTTTCAACTCATTGATGATCTCTTCGAAGGACACGGACTCGTTTTCTTTTGGTTTCCCGACTTTGATTTGTAGAATCTTTGAGAACTGTGATGCTAGTCCTTCTGCTTCAAGCTCTTTTTTAACTGTATTCACATCAATATTTTCATCTGATTCTTGCTTGCTATCTCTAAATGTATAATCCAATACGTGGGTTTGATTGCATGAATTGCCGCTTGCAATGGCAACACCTGCTCCAAAGAGGCATAAGGCAGAGAAGATTAAGAGGGAGCAGATGGCCAGTATAGTTGAGCGCTGGATAACTAATTCCTGAATCTGTCTAAAATTATAGGTATGGAGTTTTCGATTGCTACCAAGATTGACCAGAATGTCTATAAATAAACGCATACCAAAGAAGAGTAGTATAGTTCCTAGAGTTCCCAAGAGAACAGTGATGCCCATTGTTATGATATTTTCCCAAGCTCGTCCACTCATCCCCAAGTAATAGGCTGTTCCGAGAAGCAAGATTCCGAGGACGGAAGCAAGAAGGTATACCCCCTTGGGAAGTAGTTTCTTCATACCAGAAGGAGAATAGGCAAGAAGATCTCCGATTTCCTTATTGGCTGTTTTTGCACTTAAAAGAACAAAGACGACTAATTTAACAGCTAGGAAGCCGATGACTGTATAGAGTAGAGCTGTAGTAGATAGAGAAAATTGATGTTCAATAATCCCTAGTCCCACAATTTTAGCGGTTATTAGGCTGATTAGTTCTGAAATCAAGATAGAAATTGGAAGGCCAATTCCAAGAGCAAGGACACTGTTTCTCAAATCCTCGAGCAGGAGTAGCAAGAACAGTTTGCTTCTTCGCATTCCCAGTGTGAGATAGACACCAAATTCATGTTTTCTCCTTTCCATCTGCATACTGCTTGCGAAGTAGACTAGAAAAAAGAGGATAAAGAGTGTTGCTACATAAAGAATCGGAATCATGCTAAAGAGTTTATTTACAGCGTCACTTTCTATTTGTTTTAGAAAGATCATCACATCTTGATGTGACAAAGAAAGGATGATGTAAAAGGAGATAATAGAAAGAATCATGGAACTGAAGTACAAGCCATTATTTTTTCGATCTCTCTTGCTATTTCTTGAGACTAATTTAGAAAACATTGCCATCACCTCCAGCTAGGGCCGCCATGACCTTTAGTATTCTGTGGTAGAAGTCTTCTTGACTTTCTCTTGGATAATCGCGACGGATTTCATGGAATAGTTTTCCGTCTTGGATAAACAAGATGCGGTTGCAATAGCTGGCAGCGACTGAATCGTGGGTCACCATGAGAATGGTGGTTTTTTCCGCTTGATTCATTTCGGATAATTTTTGCATCAAAATGGTCGCATTTTTTGAATCCAAAGCTCCTGTGGGCTCATCCGCAAATACAATCTTAGGGTCCAAAATCAAGGCACGAGCAGCAGCTACCCTTTGCCGTTGACCACCTGATAATTGAGATGGGAACTTATCCAGAAGTTCAGAAATATCCAGATATTGGGAAAGCAATTCTAACCGAACCTTGCTTTCGTTGGCATCGACCTTGTGCAAAGACAAGGGGAGTAAAATATTTTCTTTGGCTGTCAGATTATCCAAAAGCTCAAAATTTTGAAAGAGGTAGCCGATTTCCTTGCCACGATAATCAGCTAACTGACTACCTTTTAACTGACCTAAATCCTTTTCTTGCATTTGAATGGATCCGTCAGTTGGTTTGATAATGGTAGCGAGACAGTTAAGAAGGGTTGTTTTCCCAGAACCACTGCTCCCCATAATCCCTAAGAATTCACCTTTGACAACTTGAAAAGATATACCGTTCAAGGCTTTGGTGATATTAGGCTCTTTTCCATAATGCTTTTTTAATGATTCTACTCGTAAAATTGTTTCCATGTGAGACACCTCCATCTTTTGTTAATTTCATTATAATATGAATCAGAGTAGAATAACACTTACGGATGATGTAAGAAATCTTTATCATTAGGTTATTGGATCTATACTTACTATATTATAGCATGGTTTTAGGGATTTAAAAAGAGGTGTTGAGAGTCGAGAAATTTTCTTAATATTGAAATTATAAAAAATAATACTACTGTAGTCCATGCTCCAGCAGTATTATTTATTATTTTATAGAAAATTCTATTCCCACTCAACGGTTGCAGGTGGTTTACTTGTAATATCGTAGACGATACGGTTAACGTGATCCACTTCATTTACGATACGTACAGAAATCTTTTGAAGGACTTCCCATGGAATCTTAGCGAAGTCAGCTGTCATACCATCGATAGAAGTGATGGCACGAATAGCAATCGTGTAGTCGTAAGTACGACCGTCACCCATAACACCGACTGAACGAACGCCTGTGTTGACAGTGAAGTATTGCCAGATATCACGATCAAGGCCAGCTTTAGCGATTTCTTCACGCAGGATAGCATCAGACTCACGAACAGTTTCTAGTTTTTCTTCAGTGATTTCACCCATGACACGAATAGCAAGTCCTGGTCCTGGGAATGGTTGGCGCCATACGATGTGGTCTGGCATACCAAGTTCTGTACCGAGGGCACGGACTTCGTCTTTATAAAGAGTGTTCAATGGTTCAATCAATTCAAACTGCATGTCTTCTGGAAGACCACCCACGTTGTGGTGTGATTTGATGGTTTGAGCAGTATCTGTACCAGACTCAATCACGTCAGTGTAAAGCGTTCCCTGAGCAAGGAATTTCACATCTTTTAGCTTGCTTGCTTCGTCATCAAATACATAAACAAACTCGTTTCCGATGATTTTACGTTTTTGTTCAGGGTCAGAAACACCTGCAAGTTTATCAAGGAATCGTTTAGCGGCATCTGCCTTGACGATATTCAACCCAAACTTACCACCAAGCATGTCCATAACTTGGTCTGCTTCCCCTTTACGGAGAAGACCGTGGTCAACAAAGATACAGATCAATTGATCGCCGATTGCTTTCTGGAGAAGAACGCCAACGACAGAAGAGTCAACACCACCTGATAGGCCGAGAAGAACACGCTTGTCACCTACAGTCTCACGGATTTTCTTGATCTGCATATCGATAAAGTTGTCCATTGACCAGTCGCCTTTAGCCTGACAGATGTTAAGGGCAAAGTTGCGAAGGATATCATTCCCGTATACAGAATGGCGAACTTCTGGGTGAAATTGGATACCATAGATGTGCTTTTCAGGGTTTTCAATAGCTGCATAAGGACAGTCAGCAGAAGTACCAGTACGAACAAAATCAGCTGGAATCTCTGTAACAGCATCGCCATGGCTCATCAAAACAATCTGTTCTTCAGGAGTTCCTTCAAAGAGGGCAGAAGTGGTATGGGTAAGTGGTGATTGACCATACTCACGGTTACCAGCATCACTAGCAGGGACAACTTTTCCTCCAAGTTTATGAGTTAAAAGTTGCATACCATAGCAGATTCCCAAAATTGGAATGCCAAGTTCAAAAATTTCTGGGTCAATATCAAATGAACCATCTTCGTATACAGAGTTTGGTCCACCAGAGAGGATGATCCCTACAGGGTTAATCGCACGAACCTCTGCGGCTGAGATTTTATGACTTTTTAACTCTGAAAAAACACCAATTTCACGAATACGGCGTGAAATCAGCTGGTTGTATTGGCTACCGTAGTCCAGCACGATGATTTTTTCGACATCTTGCAAGTCAGTTGAAATGTTGCTCATCTTTTTCCTTTCTCAAAAGAAATATCTTTTTCAATATTCTATCACAAATAGGGGCGAATTACCAACTAAACAAGGCGAAGTTTGACTTTTTCTTAGCAAATACGGTACAATGGAGAAAATAAAGAAAAGAAGTGAGAATCATGTTACCAGCTTATATGAAAATCCACGATCAGATCAAGAAGGATATAGATGAGCATCATTGGAAAATCGGAGAGAGACTTCCAAGTGAGCGAGATTTAGCTGAACAGTTTCAAGTTAGCCGGATGACATTACGCCAAGCTATCTCTCTCTTGGTTGAGGAAGGAGTTTTGGAGCGTCGTGTAGGAAGTGGGACTTTTGTCTCTAGCACTCGTGTCCAAGAAAAAATGCGGGGTACAACCAGTTTTACGGAGATTGTCAAATCTCAAGGTAAAGTCCCTTCTAGTCAGCTCATTTCTTACAGAAGAACTATTCCAAATGAACAAGAGGTCGCAAAGCTAGGGATTACTCCGACAGAGAATATTATCCGTATGGAACGGGTGCGTTACGCTGACCAAGTTCCGCTAGTCTATGAAGTCGCATCCATTCCTGAGAAATTTATTAAGGATTTCAAAAAAGAAGAAATCACTAGTCACTTCTTTCAAACCTTGCAGCAACATGGTTACCGGATTGGCAAATCCCAACAGACCATTTATGCGAGATTGGCTAAGGAAAAGATTGCTCACTATCTAGAAGTCGAAAAGGGGCATGCCATTTTAGCCTTGACTCAGGTCTCTTATCTTGAAGATGGGACAGCTTTTGAGTATGTAAAGAGTCAATACGTGGGTGAACGCTTTGAATTTTATCTTGAAAATAACTAGTCTAGAAAGGCTAGTTTTTTGTTTTAGGAAAGATTAGAATTGTCAAAACAATCTGTCTAGGCTTGATTTTATCCATTATTTACTATAAAATGAGAAGGAAAAACGTCAAACTTTTATATTGCAAATAGGAGAAAAAATGACAAAAACATTAAAACGTCCTGAGGTTTTATCACCTGCAGGAACTTTAGAGAAGCTGAAGGTAGCTGTTCAATATGGTGCGGACGCAGTATTCATCGGTGGACAGGCCTATGGTCTTCGTAGCCGTGCTGGAAACTTTACCTTTGAACAGATGGAAGAAGGAGTCCAGTTTGCTGCTAAGTACGGTGCCAAGGTCTATGTGGCTGCTAACATGGTTATGCACGAAGGAAACGAAGCTGGTGCTGGAGAATGGTTCCGTAAGTTGCGCGACATCGGGATTGCCGCAGTTATAGTGTCGGATCCAGCCTTGATTATGATTGCAGCAACCGAAGCACCAGGTCTTGAAATCCACCTTTCAACCCAAGCAAGTGCGACGAACTATGAAACTCTTGAGTTCTGGAAAGGACTTGGTCTAACTCGCGTGGTTTTGGCCCGTGAAGTTTCAATGGAAGAATTGGCAGAGATTCGCAAACGTACAGATGTTGAGATTGAGGCCTTTGTCCATGGAGCCATGTGTATTTCCTACTCAGGTCGCTGTACGCTATCAAACCACATGAGTATGCGTGATGCCAACCGTGGGGGCTGTTCTCAGTCTTGTCGTTGGAAATACGATCTTTATGACATGCCCTTTGGTCAAGAACGTAAAAGTCTGAAAGGTGAAATCCCAGAAGAATTTTCGATGTCTGCCGTTGATATGTCTATGATTGACCATATCCCAGATATGATTGAAAATGGCGTAGACAGTCTCAAGATTGAAGGCCGTATGAAATCTATTCACTATGTTTCAACTGTGACCAACTGTTACAAGGCGGCTGTAGATGCTTATCTCGAAAGTCCTGAGAAATTTGAAGCCATCAAACAGGACTTGGTAGACGAGATGTGGAAGGTTGCTCAACGTGAATTGGCAACAGGTTTCTACTATGGTACACCTACAGAAAATGAACAGTTGTTCGGTGCGCGTCGTAAAATCCCTGAGTACAAGTTTGTAGCTGAAGTGGTTGCGTATGATGATGCGACTCAAACGGCAACCATTCGTCAACGGAATGTCATCAACGAAGGCGATCAAGTTGAGTTTTATGGACCAGGTTTCCGTCATTTTGAGACTTATATCGAGGATCTTCATGATGCCAAGGGCAATAAAATTGACCGCGCCCCAAATCCAATGGAACTCTTGACCATCAAGGTTCCACAACCTGTACAAGCAGGTGACATGGTCCGCGCTCTCAAGGAAGGTCTTATCAATCTTTATAAGGAAGATGGAACTAGCGTTACAGTTCGTGCCTAGAGAAGGAAAAGTGAATGAATCAAGCTCAAGGTTTGTTAGTTGATGATGAAGGCAGATGTATTCATTACCATGCTGAAAAGGACATCGTTTCCCTCCAGTGTTATGAGTGTAAAAAATACTATGCTTGTTATCAGTGCCACAATGCTATGGAAACGCATTTGTTTTCGCCCTATCCCTTGGTGCTTTCTGAGGATCGACCGATCTTATGTGGGGGTTGTAAGAGGACAATGACTTTCCAAGATTACCAAAAACAGATGGCTTGTCCTTACTGCAGTGCACCATTTAATCCAGGTTGTAAACAACACTATTCCTACTATTTTAAATAAACTGAATCGATCCAAGTTCTAAACTTGGATTTTTCAGTTTGTTTCAGAAAATAGAGTAAAATCAAGAAAAACACGCAATCTAAAATGGAAAAACTTTTTATAAAATAGTGTAAAAATAGCAAAAATAGAAATATATCATCTGAAACGCTTTCAACGTAAGTAAAAAGTTGACAAATCAAAATTTTAGGACTAAACTAAGTAAGTAAATTTTAAATAAAAGGAGAATTCATCATGAATTTAACATTTTTCGGTCTTTGTCTTGCCTGTATGGGTGTATCTCTTGCAGAAGGTATGTTGATGAACGGTTTGTTCAAATCAGCAGCTCGCCAACCAGACATCATCCCACAATTACGTAGCTTAATGATCATGGGGATTGCCTTTATTGAAGGAACGTTCTTGGTTACCCTCGTCTTTTCATTCGTCATCAAATAGACAAATGGAACGAGAAGAAAAGGGAGGATTCTAGATGGAAGAAAGTATCAATCCAACCATCAATATTGGTCCTGTTACCTTTGATTTAACCATGTTAGCCATGACCTTGTTGATTGTGGGAGTTGTTTTTGGCTTTATCTATTGGGCAAGTCGCAATATGACTTTGAAACCCAAAGGAAAGCAAAATGTACTTGAGTATTTCTATGACTTCGTTATTGGATTTACAGAACCTAACATTGGTAAAAGCTACATGAAAGACTACTCGCTCTTTTTCCTTTGTCTATTTCTATTTATGGTACTGGCAAATAACCTCGGTTTGATGGCGAAACTTCAAACTACAGATGGGACAAACCTTTGGACATCGCCAACTGCAAATCTCCAGTTTGACTTGGCCTTGTCATTTGGAATTATCCTGATGACCCATATTGAAGGGATTCGTCGCCGTGGGATTAAAAAATATCTAAAAGCCTATATCACACCTGGCTTTATGACTCCCATGAATATCTTAGAAGAGTTTACCAACTTTTTATCACTTGCCTTGCGGGTGTTCGGAAATATCTTTGCTGGAGAAGTGATGGCTAGTTTGCTAATCACTCTATCTCATCAAGCTCTATATTGGTATCCAGTTGCTTTTGGTGCTAACTTGGCTTGGACAGCCTTTTCTGTCTTTATTTCCTGCATCCAAGCCTATGTGTTTACCATGTTGTCTTCTATGTACTTAGGAAATAAGATAAATGATGGAGAAGAGTAGAAAGGAGTAACAGATGCACGTAACAGTAGGTGAATTAATTGGTAACTTTATTTTAATCGCTGGCTCTTTTATCCTTTTGATTGTCTTAGTTAAGAAATATGCGTGGTCAAACTTGACAAGTGTCTTCGAAGAAAGGGCAAATAAAATTGCTGCTGATATTGATGGAGCTGAACAAGCTCGTCAAAAAGCAGAAACTCTTGCTCAAAAACGCGAAGATGAATTGGCTGGTAGTCGCAACGAAGCCAAAACAATCATTGAAAATGCTAAAGAGACTGCAGAGAAGAGTAAAGCAGATATTCTGGCAGATGCTAAAGTAGAAGCAGGTCGCTTAAAAGAGAAGGCGAATCAAGAAATTGCTCAGAATAAAGCTGAAGCTTTGCAAAGTGTTAAGGGCGAGGTGGCAGATTTGACGATTAGTCTCGCTGGTAAAATCATCTCAAAAAACCTTGACAGTCATGCTCATAAGGAACTCATTGATCAGTATATCGATCAGCTAGGAGAAGCCTAATGGACAAGAAAACAGCAAAGGTAATTGAAAAGTACAGCATACCTTTTGTCCAATTAGTGATTGAAAAAGGAGAAGAGAACCGGATTTTTTCAGACTTGGATCAAATCAAGAAAGTCGCAGAAGAAACGGGCTTACCTTCTTTTTTAGCTCAGGTGGCAGTTGATGAGTCTGATAAGGAAAAAACAGTTGGTTTCTTTCAAGACTCTGTCTCACCTTTAATGCAAAACTTTATTCAGGTTCTGATTTACAATCACAGAGCAAATCTTTTTTATGATATCATTGTTGATTGTTTGAATCGTCTTGAAAGAGAAACCAATCATTTTGTAGTCACGATTTCCTCAGCTCATCCTTTAACAGATGAACAGAAGGAACGTTTGCTTCCCTTGATAGAGAAAAAAATGTCTCTGAAAGTACGGAGTATTAAAGAACAAATTGATGAAGGACTCATTGGTGGTTTTGTTATTTTTGCTAATCACAAGACAATTGATGTGAGTATAAAACAACAACTTCGAGTTGTTAAAGAAAATTTGAAATAGAAAGTGGTGTTCTTTTGGCAATTAACGCACAAGAAATCAGCGCTTTAATTAAGCAACAAATTGAAAATTTCAAACCCAATTTTGATGTGTCTGAAACAGGTGTTGTAACCTATATCGGGGATGGAATTGCGCGTGCTCACGGTCTTGAAAATGCCATGAGTGGAGAGTTGTTGGTCTTTGAAAACGGCTCTTATGGGATGGCGCAAAACTTGGAGTCTACAGACGTTGGGATTATCATCCTTGGAGACTTTACAGATATTCGTGAAGGTGATACGATTCGCCGTACAGGTAAAATCATGGAAGTACCTGTGGGGGACAGCCTAATCGGACGTGTTGTCGACCCACTTGGTCGTCCAGTTGATGGTATTGGTGACATCCATACTGACAAAACTCGTCCAGTAGAAGCGCCAGCTCCTGGCGTTATGCAACGTAAGTCTGTATCAGAACCATTACAAACAGGTTTGAAAGCTATTGATGCCCTTGTACCGATTGGTCGTGGTCAACGTGAGTTGATTATTGGTGACCGTCAGACAGGGAAAACAACTATTGCAATTGATACAATCTTGAACCAAAAAGAGCAAGATATGATCTGTATCTATGTAGCGATTGGACAAAAAGAATCAACAGTTCGTACGCAAGTAGAAACACTTCGTCAGTACGGTGCCTTGGACTACACAATCGTTGTGACGGCTTCTGCTTCACAACCGTCTCCATTGCTTTTCCTAGCTCCTTATGCTGGAGTAGCTATGGCGGAAGAATTTATGTACCAAGGGAAGCATGTTTTAATTGTTTATGATGATCTTTCAAAACAAGCAGTCGCTTATCGTGAACTTTCTCTCTTGCTTCGTCGTCCACCAGGTCGTGAGGCCTTCCCAGGGGATGTCTTCTACCTTCACAGCCGTTTGCTTGAGCGCTCAGCCAAAGTTTCTGACGAGCTTGGTGGTGGATCAATCACAGCCCTACCATTTATTGAGACGCAAGCAGGAGATATCTCTGCCTATATCGCAACCAACGTGATTTCAATCACAGATGGACAAATCTTCCTTGGAGATGGACTCTTTAACGCAGGTATTCGCCCAGCTATTGATGCGGGTTCATCTGTATCTCGTGTAGGTGGTTCTGCTCAGATTAAAGCCATGAAGAAGGTTGCTGGTACTCTTCGTATCGACCTTGCTTCATACCGTGAGTTAGAAGCCTTCACTAAGTTCGGTTCGGACTTGGATGCGGCTACTCAAGCTAAGTTGAATCGTGGTCGTCGTACGGTAGAAGTATTGAAACAACCTGTTCACAAGCCTTTGCCTGTTGAGAAACAAGTGACGATCCTGTATGCTTTGACACACGGATTCTTGGATACAGTTCCTGTAAATGACATTGTTCGTTTTGAGGAAGAGTTCCATGGCTTCTTTGATGCACAACATCCAGAGATTTTGGAAACCATTCGTGAGACAAAAGACTTGCCAGAAGAAGCAGTCTTGGATGCTGCGATTACCGAGTTTCTCAATCAATCCAGCTTCCAATAAGAATAGAGGTGTCAGATGGCAGTATCTCTAAATGATATTAAAACAAAAATCGCCTCAACCAAGAATACTAGTCAAATCACCAATGCCATGCAAATGGTATCAGCTGCTAAGTTAGGTCGATCTGAAGAAGCAGCTCGAAACTTTCAAATATACTCTCAAAAGGTTCGTAAACTCTTGACAGATATCCTTCACGGAAATGGAGCTGGTGGTTCAAACAATCCTATGTTGATTAGTCGTCCAGTTAAAAAGACAGGCTATATTGTCATCACTTCGGATCGTGGTTTGGTTGGAGGCTACAATGCTTCCATCCTTAAAACTGTTATGGAGTTGAAAGAAGAATATCATCCAAATGGAGATGACTTTGAAGTCATTTGTATTGGTGGTATGGGAGCTGACTTTTTCAAGGCTCGTGGCATTCAACCAATCTATGAATTACGAGGCTTGGCTGACCAACCTAGCTTTGATGAAGTTCGTAAAATTATTTCAAAAACGATTGAAATGTATCAAAATGAACTTTTTGATGAATTGTACGTCTGCTACAATCACCACGTTAATACGCTCACAAGTCAAATGCGTGTAGAGCAAATGCTTCCGATTGTAGACCTCGATCCAAACGAAGCAGACGAGGAGTATAGCTTGACATTTGAGTTGGAAACAAGCCGAGAAGAAATTTTAGAACAATTGTTGCCACAGTATGCTGAAAGTATGATTTACGGGGCTATTATCGATGCCAAGACAGCTGAAAATGCCGCAGGTATGACAGCTATGCAGACAGCGACTGATAATGCCAAGAAAGTCATCAATGATTTGACAATCCAGTATAACCGTGCCAGACAGGCGGCGATTACACAAGAAATTACAGAAATTGTAGCAGGTGCTAGCGCCTTAGAATAAGGCTTTAGTCCAGCTCGTATGAAAATGAACTTATACTCAATAAAAATCAAAGAGCAAACTAGGAAGCTAGCTGTAGGCTGTACTTGAGTACGGTAAGGCGACGCTGACGTGGTTTGAATTTGATTTTCGAAGAGTATTAGGACCTAGTTGAGCTAGGAACCGATAGTATCTTATATAGAATAGGAGAAGGAGATGAGTTCAGGTAAAATTGCTCAGGTTATCGGACCCGTTGTAGACGTCTTGTTTGCAGCAGGGGAAACACTTCCTGAGATTAACAATGCACTTGTCGTCTACAAAAATGACGAAAGAAAAACAAAAATCGTCCTTGAAGTAGCCTTGGAGTTGGGTGATGGTATGGTCCGTACTATCGCAATGGAATCAACTGATGGTTTGACTCGTGGAATGGAAGTTTTGGACACAGGTCGTCCAATCTCGGTTCCAGTAGGTAAAGAAACTTTGGGACGTGTCTTCAATGTTTTGGGAGATACCATTGACTTGGATGCTCCTTTTGCTGAAGACGCTGAGCGTCAGCCAATTCATAAAAAAGCTCCAACTTTCGATGAATTGTCTACCTCTTCTGAAATTCTTGAAACTGGGATTAAGGTTATCGACCTTCTTGCCCCATACCTTAAAGGGGGGAAAGTCGGACTCTTCGGTGGTGCCGGAGTTGGTAAAACCGTCTTAATCCAAGAATTGATTCACAATATTGCCCAAGAACATGGTGGTATTTCCGTATTTACTGGTGTTGGGGAACGTACCCGTGAGGGGAACGACCTTTACTGGGAAATGAAAGAATCAGGCGTTATCGAGAAAACAGCCATGGTATTTGGTCAGATGAATGAACCACCAGGAGCACGTATGCGTGTTGCCCTTACTGGTTTGACCATCGCCGAATACTTCCGTGATGTAGAAGGCCAAGATGTGCTTCTCTTTATCGACAATATTTTCCGTTTCACTCAGGCTGGTTCAGAAGTATCTGCCCTTTTGGGTCGGATGCCTTCAGCCGTTGGTTACCAACCAACACTTGCAACGGAGATGGGTCAATTGCAAGAGCGTATCACGTCAACTAAGAAGGGTTCTGTAACCTCAATCCAGGCTATCTACGTGCCTGCGGATGACTATACTGACCCTGCGCCAGCAACAGCCTTCGCTCACTTGGATTCAACGACTAACTTGGAACGTAAGTTGGTACAGTTGGGGATTTACCCAGCCGTTGACCCACTTGCTTCAAGCTCTCGTGCCTTGGCACCTGAGATTGTTGGTGAGGAGCACTATGCTGTAGCTGCGGAAGTTAAACGTGTTCTTCAACGTTACCATGAATTGCAAGACATCATTGCTATCCTTGGTATGGATGAACTCTCTGATGAAGAAAAAACCTTGGTTGCGCGTGCCCGCCGCATCCAGTTCTTCTTGTCACAAAACTTCAACGTTGCGGAGCAATTTACTGGCCAACCTGGTTCGTATGTACCAGTAGCGGAAACGGTTCGTGGCTTTAAGGAAATCCTTGAAGGGAAATATGACCAGCTACCAGAAGATGCCTTCCGTGGTGTCGGTTCAATCGAAGACGTCATTGCTAAGGCAGAGAAAATGGGATTTTAAGAGGTGACCTATGGCTCAGTTAACTGTCCAGATCGTGACACCAGATGGCCTCGTCTATGATCACCATGCCAGCTTTGTATCGGTTCGAACTCTGGATGGTGAGATGGGGATCTTGCCACGACATGAAAATATGATTGCGGTTTTAGCGGTTGATGAAGTAAAGGTAAAGCGAATCGATGATGATACTCATGTAAACTGGATTGCAGTGAACGGAGGGATTATCGAGATTGCCAATGACATCATTACCATTGTAGCTGACTCAGCAGAGCGTGCTCGTGATATCGATATCAGTCGTGCGGAACGTGCCAAACTTCGCGCCGAACGAGAAATCGAAGAAGCCCATGAAAAGCATTTAATAGACCAAGAACGACGTGCTAAGATTGCTCTTCAACGTGCCATTAACCGTATTAATGTTAGAAATAAACTATAAAAAATGAACTTGAAACTCAAGTTCATTTTTTTATCTTAGTTAGAAACAATGATGCAAACTGCTTCTGGGACATGGAAGTCGTTAGAAAGCTCTGCAAGACGACCAGTTTCAGGATTGCGCTTAAAGACGGTTGCGTTATCAGAATCTTGATGAACAGCAATGAGAAACTCTTGATCAGGACTCAGGTCGAAATCACGTGGATTTTTACCATGGCTTGGTACAATCTCTAATAATTCCAAGCTACCATCAGCGAGGATTGTATAGACCGCAATGGAATCATGACCTCGGTTGGATGCGTAGAGGTATTTGCCATCTTTTGAAAGACGAATGGCAGCAGTAGCATTAAAGCCTTCGTATCCATCTGGTAAGGTTGAAATAACTTGCATGCGTTCAAATTCACCAACTCCATCATAAATCAAGACCTCTATCGTGCTATTAAGTTCGCAGATGAGATAGGCAATCTTATAGTGGTGGTGGAAAACGATGTGGCGTGCACCTGCTCCAGCTTGGCTGTGATAAGTATAGAGTTTACTTAGTTTTCCTTCTGGACTAACATCGTAGGTTGTTACTTCATCTGTTCCTAGATCACAAGTGACGAGGTACTGGTCAGGTGTTAGATCTGTAAAGTGTACATGTGGGGAAGTTTGGTTTTCATGAGGACCTTGTCCACTATGCTGATCTAGATCCGTTTGGATGAGGCTACCATCTGCTTGACGTTTATAAACCAGAACTTGACCTTTATGATAGTTGGCCCCATAAACGAGACCACGCTTTTCATCCACTGCCACATAACAATGGGGAGCGCCTTCTTCAACCACATGATTTAGCAAAGCACCATCTGTCTTATATGCAGCGATTCCACCTAAGCCATCCTGGCTCCCTACAGTGTATAAGTGTTGCTGTTGGTCAAAGGCAAGGTAGGTTGGACTTGGTTCAGCAGCAAAGAGTTCAAGATTTTCAAGCTGGCCTGTTTCTGTATCAAAATCTGCCTTGTAAATCCCTTTAGATAAGCGACGAGTGTAAGTTCCAAAATAAACAGTTTCTTTCATGTCCATACCTCTTAATAATGATAAGTTCATTATACCACAAAATGGCAGTCATGAAGCACTAGATTCATCCATGTAAGCACTTTAAAAAAGAGTTATTTTAGTCTAAAAATGGTATAATGAGAGAATGACAGAAAGGATGTATTTATGGAACATAAAGAGAAACATTTTAGCCTATCTTGGTTTTTTAAGTGGTTTTTAGATAATAAAGCCATCACTGTATTTTTAGTAACCTTGTTACTGGGGCTAAACATTTTTATTCTAAGTAAGATTAGTTTTATCTTTTTACCAGTTTTGGATTTTCTAGGAGTTGTCATGTTGCCAGTTATTTTATCTGGTTTACTTTATTACCTCCTCAATCCGATTGTTGACTGGATGGAGAAGCACAAGATCAATCGTGTCCTTGCCATTAGTATTGTTTTTGTTATTATTGGACTCTTTATCATTTGGGGGCTGGCAGTCGCAATTCCTAATCTGCAACGTCAAGTCTTAAATTTTGCGAAGAATGTGCCGACATACCTGGAAGATGCTGATAAGGTGATCAATGACCTTGTAACCAAACGCTTGCCAGATGATTTTAGACCACAGTTGGAGCAGGTTCTTTCCAATGTTTCTAGTGAGGCGACTATGTGGGCCAGCAAAATCTCTTCTCAAGCTGTTAACTGGGTTAGCGCCTTTATCAGTAGCGTTTCCCAGGTCATTGTAGCGGTTATTATCGTACCCTTCATGCTCTTTTATCTTTTGAGAGATGGGAAAGGCTTGCGGGATTACCTAACTAAATTCATCCCAAACAAGTTAAAAGAACCTGTCGGACAAGTTTTGTCAGATGTTAATAAACAGTTATCAAACTATGTTAGAGGGCAGGTTACAGTTGCTATTATCGTGGCAATTATGTTTATTATCTTCTTTAAGATTATTGGTCTCAGATATGCTGTAACTCTGGGGATCACGGCTGGTATCCTTAATCTAGTACCTTATCTAGGTAGTTTTCTAGCGATGTTGCCTGCTTTGGTTTTGGGCTTGATAGCAGGACCTGTGATGCTTTTGAAAGTGATTATTGTCTTTATTGTTGAACAAACGATTGAAGGTCGCTTCGTTTCTCCGCTTATTTTAGGTAGTCAGCTAAACATCCATCCCATCAATGTCCTCTTTGTTCTCCTAACTTCAGGGTCTATGTTTGGTATTTGGGGAGTCTTGCTGGGAATTCCTGTCTATGCCTCCGCTAAGGTGGTTATTTCTGCTATCTTTAACTGGTACAAAAAGGTCAGCGGTTTGTATGAAGAAGAAGGGGAGGAAATCAAGAGTGAACAATAGTCAACGCATGCTCCAGGCTTTGGATGAACAGGATTTAAGTAAAGCAGATCAGTATTTTCGCAAAGCGCTTGAAACTGATTCAACCGAAGTTCTCTACGAATTAGCAAGCTATCTAGAGGGAATTGGCTTTTATCCTCAAGCAAAAGAAATTTACCAACATATCGTTACAGAATTTCCAGAAGTGAATCTGAACCTAGCAACCATTGCTAGCGAGGATGGAAATGTTGAGGAAGCCTTTGTTTACCTTGAGGAAATCACACCTGATAGTGATTGGTATGTATCAGCTTTGGTATTGAAAGCAGATCTCTATCAGTTGGAAGGATTGACGGATGTGGCGCGTGAAAAGTTGCTGGAAGCTCTGAACTACTCAGAGGATCCACTCTTAATCTTCGGTTTGGCAGAGTTGGATAGCGAGCTAGAAAATTATCAGGAAGCTATTCAGGGTTATGCTCAATTAGACAATCGCTCTATCTATGAGCAAACGGGTATCTCAACCTATCAGCGAATTGGCTACGCTTATGCTCAGTTAGGTAAGTTTGAAGCTGCAACTGAATTCTTAGAAAAAGCTTTAGAATTAGAATACGATGACCAAACTGCCTTTGAACTGGCTAGTCTTTACTTTGACCAAGAAGAGTATCAAAAATCTGTTCTTTACTTTAAGCAGATTGATACCATTTCACCTGATTTTGAAGGATATGAATATGGTTATAGTCAAGCTTTGCATAAGGAACATCAGGTGGAAGAGGCCCTTCGTATCGCTAAACAAGGTTTGGAGAAAAATCCATTTGAAACTCGGCTCTTACTAGCTGCTTCACAGTTTTCGTATGAATTGCATGATCCTAGTGGTGCTGAGCAGTTTCTTCTTACTGCAAAAGAAGATGCAGAGGATACAGAAGAAATTTTCCTTCGCCTTGTAACCATTTATATGGAAAAAGAGCGGTACGAAGATATCATCGCTCTCCAAAGTCAAGAACCTGAAAATCTCCTTACTAAGTGGATGATTGCTCGTTCTTACCAGGAAATCGAGGATTTAGATAAAGCTCATGAGCTCTATCAAGAATTGTCATCTGACCTTAAGGACAATCCAGAGTTTCTGGAGCAATATACTTATCTCTTGCGTGAATTAGGGTATTTCGAAGAAGCCAAGACGCAAGCAGAAGCATATTTAAAACTAATTCCAGATGATGTTCAGATGCAAGAACTCCTGGAAATACTTTAAACTTTGTTAGAATACAAAACTGTATCTCATCATTTTTGATAGATACAGTTTTTCTTTTTCTGAAAATAATAGAATTTTTATCTATTTCTCTTGCTAAATTGTTTATTTATGCTATAATAGGAATAATTATTTTTAGGAGGTGTAGTATGTCTTATCTATTCGAGATTTTACCGAGTTTATTGAACGGTGCAAATATGACAATTCAAGTCTTTGCTCTGGTCTTGATCTTTTCAATTCCTTTGGGTATTGTCGTTGCCTTTGCTTTACAAGTCCGCTGGAAACCCCTCCATTATCTAATTGACCTTTATATTTGGGTGATGCGAGGGACTCCCTTGCTCTTGCAATTAATCTTTATTTACTATGTTCTCCCTAGCATTGGGATACGTTTAGATCGTTTGCCTGCTGCTGTGATTGCTTTTGTATTGAACTATGCAGCCTACTTTGCTGAAATCTTTCGTGGTGGGATTGAAACCATACCCAAAGGGCAGTATGAAGCCGCAAAAGTGTTAAAATTTAGCCCCTTTTCTACAGTTCGCTATATCATTCTTCCTCAAGTTACAAAGATTGTCTTACCGAGCGTCTTTAATGAAATTATGAGTTTGGTCAAGGATACTTCATTGGTTTATGCCCTTGGGATTTCAGATTTGATTTTGGCAAGTCGGACAGCAGCCAATCGAGATGCTAGTCTTGTTCCTATGTTCTTAGCCGGGGCGATTTATTTGATTATGATTGGTCTTGTAACCATTGTAGCGAAAAAACTTGAGAAGAAGTACAGCTATTACAGATAGGAGGATTGCTATGTTAGAATTACGAAACATTAACAAGGCCTTTGCTGGCAAACAAATCTTAACCAACTTCAGCCTATCAATTCCTGAAAAGCAAATCCTTGCAATCGTAGGTCCATCAGGAGGCGGAAAGACAACCCTATTACGTATGCTAGCTGGGTTGGAAACCATCGATTCAGGGGAAATCTACTATAACGGAGAATCGCTAGCTATAGACGAGCTAGAAAAGCGCAATCTTCTGGGATTTGTTTTCCAAGATTTTCAACTCTTTCCGCATTTGTCAGTTCTAGATAACTTAACCTTGTCGCCCATAAAAACGATGAGCATGGAGAAGGAAGTTGTTGAGAAGAAGGCGCGTGGTTTGTTAGAACAACTTGGGTTAGCTGGACATGCAGATGCCTTTCCATTCTCACTTTCAGGTGGGCAAAAACAACGGGTGGCCTTAGCGCGCGCCATGATGATAAACCCAGAAATTATTGGATATGATGAGCCTACATCAGCCTTAGATCCAGAGTTGCGATTGGAAGTGGAAAAACTTATCCTTCAAAATAAAGAGCGTGGCATGACTCAGATTGTTGTAACCCACGATCTTCAGTTCGCGGAAAACATTGCTGATCAGATCCTTAAGGTTGATCCAAAGTAGGAGGTGCCTATGAAGAGAAAGAAAATTGCCCTTGTACTTGCTCTGTTCTTTAGCTTCTTCCTGACAGCTTGTACTCAGAAGGCAAGTGATCCAAATCAGGATAATTGGGCCAAATATCAAAAACAGGGAAGCATTACCATTGGCTTTGACAATACCTTTGTTCCCATGGGATTTGAGGAAAAGAATGGCCAGTATGCGGGCTTTGATATCGACCTAGCCCAAGCTGTTTCTGAAAAGCTAGGAATTCAGATTAAATTTCAACCCATCGACTGGGATATGAAAGAAACCGAACTACAAAATGGTACCATTGATGCCATCTGGAATGGCTATACAGCAACAGATGAACGGAAAGAGAAGGTTGCTTTTACCATTCCTTACATGGAAAATCAACAAGTTTTGGTCTCTAAAAAGTCTCAAAATATCCACTCAGTTCAGGATATGACTGACAAAGTTTTAGGGGCCCAGGCTGGATCTTCTGGCTATTTGAATTTTGAAGGACAACCAGAACTACTCAAGAATCGAGTGAAAGACCAGAAGGCTAATCAATACCAAAGTTTCAATGAAGCCTTGATTGATTTAAAAAATGATCGGATTGATGCCTTGTTGATTGACCGGGTATATGCCAATTATTATCTCCAGTCTGAAGGGATATTAAATGACTACAATCTCTTTTCAGCTGGATTTGAAAGCGAAGCCTTTGCAGTCGGTGTTAGACCTGCTGATAAAACGTTGCTAGATGCCTTGAACCAAGCCTTTGTATCACTATACAAAGAAGGGAAGTTCCAGGAGATCAGCCAGAAATGGTTTGGGGAAGATGTAGCGACCAGTCAGGTGAAAAATCAAGAATAAGAAAAAGAGATTGAGTTTACCTCAGTCTCTTTTGATATTAAAAATCCTCTGGCAAGTGCCAGAGGATAAGAGCTTATACTCAATGAAAATCAAAGAGCAAACTAGGAAGCTAGCCGCAGGCTGCTCAAAGCACTGCTTTGAGGTTGTAGATAGAACTGACGAAGTCAGTAACCATACATACGGCAAGGAAACGCTGACGTGGTTTGAAGAGATTTTCGAAGAGTATTATTTCATTGTTGGGAAGAGCAATACATCACGGATAGTGGTTGTATCAGTGAGGAGCATGCAGAGACGGTCGATACCGATACCCAAACCACCTGTTGGTGGCATACCGTATTCAAGAGCCTCAATGTAGTCGTAGTCAATACCAGTTGCTTCATCATCACCAAGCTCTTTAGCTTTAGCTTGAGCTTCAAAACGGCTAAGCTGATCGATTGGGTCGTTCAACTCTGTAAAGGCATTACCGTATTCCTTAGTCATGATAAAGAGCTCGAAACGGTCAGTAAAGCGTTCGTCTTCAGGATTTTTCTTCGCGAGTGGAGAGACAGCTACTGGATGACCATAGACAAAGGTTGGTTGAATCAAGGTTTCTTCAACAAACTCTTCAAAGAAGGCATTGATGATGTGACCAACCTCAGTGTAGTGTTTCTCAACTGGAACTTTCTTCTCAGCAGCGATAGCTTTAGCTTCCTCGAAAGTCATGTCTTGCCAGAAATCTACACCAGTAATTTCTTTGATGGCATCCACCATGTGAACGCGTTTAAATGGTTCGTTGATTTTGATTTCAGTTCCTTGATAGTTGACTGGACCATCACCCTTAACTGCCTTAGCAGCGTGTTGGATAATACCTTCCGTCAAGTCCATGATATCTTGGAAGTCCGCATAAGCTTGGTAAACTTCGATAGAAGTGAACTCAGGGTTGTGAGTGGCGTCCATTCCTTCGTTACGGAAGATACGACCAATTTCATAGACACGTTCCATACCACCAACGATAAGACGTTTTAAGTGAAGCTCAGTCGCGATACGAAGTACCATATCGATATTTTGTGCATTGTGGTGAGTGATAAATGGACGAGCAGCAGCGCCCCCAGCTTCGTTGTGGAGAACAGGTGTTTCTACTTCAAGGAAACCTTTTTGGTCAAGGTAACGACGGATTTCAGAGATGATTTTTGAACGAGTGACAAAACGTTCAAAGCTTTCACGATTAGAAATCAAGTCAAGGTAACGTTTACGATAGATGGTTTCAACGTCTGTCAAACCGTGGAATTTCTCAGGAAGTGGGCGAAGTGCTTTAGACAAGTGAGTGATATGAGTTGCCTTGATAGAGAGTTCACCCATATCCGTACGCATGACTTCACCTTCGACACCGAGGAAGTCACCGAGGTCAGCCTTTTTGAAGATTTCGTAGTTTTCTTCACCGACTTCATCTTTACGAACGTAGATTTGGATTTGACCTTCACGGTCTTGGAGATGGGCAAAGCCAACTTTCCCTTTACCACGTTTAGTTACTAAGCGTCCAGCGATAGTAGCAGTTTCATTTAGTTCATGTAATTGTTCTTTATCAAGTTCTGCAAATTTGTCTTTTAGTTCTTGAGAGTTAGCAGTACGTTCAAAACGTTTTCCGAAGGGATCGATTCCTTGTTCACGGAGCGCAGCCATTTTTTCACGGCGAACGATCTGCTGGTCATTTAGTTCTTCCATATGTTCTGTAGACATGGGTTCCTCCTAATTTTACTCAAAATTTGATACGATGAGTCATTTTTTGCGATACTCCCATTTTATCATAAATAGCAGAGAAATTCACAGATATTCTTTGAAAACTAAAAAGAACTTGACTATTAAGATCAAGTTCCATTATTTTTCTTGATAGGAAGTGTCATTCCATCTTTCCATAGTGAAGGATTCAAAATCATCAGTTTCTAAAATTGTCAGACTAGCATTGGCCAAGCCTCCATCTTTGCGAAGGTGAGCCTCTTTATAGCCTAAGAGTGTACGCAGGCTAGCAGTGAGATTTGCCCCATGCCCGACAATCAAAATTCTTTCAGTCGGACTTTCTTTCAGAGATTTGATAAACTGAATGGTTCGCTGAGTCGTAGAGTAAAGAGATTCGGCTTCAAACATCCTCGTATCAAACTGAGCCAGATTAGAGCGAAAGGCCTTTATTTGTTGTGGGTAGATGGAATTGAGCGTAGTGATTTTTAATCCCTCTAGTTTTCCAAGTTGCCATTCACGCAGGTCAGGAATGATTTTTAAAGGACAAGGGGCCTGGAGTTGACTTTGGATAATTTCAGCAGACTTAACTGCTCTGGGTAAATCACTAGAATAAATCGTATCAAAAGGAATTTCCTTAAGATACTGCCCCAGTTGTTTTAGGATGTCAATGGAGTCTGGAAGAAGGGGAGAGTCACCGCTAGCACCTTGAAAACGTCCTTCAAGATTCCAGAGGGTGCGACCATGACGAACAAAATAGAGTTTCATCAGTTGTTTTCCTCCAAGAGATCAGCAAAATCTGCTTTTACAAAGCTGGCTAAGTCTTGAGGTCGGATGATAATACTTTGCCCGACTTCTCCAGCAGAGACAATCATTTTATCCAAATCCAAGGCTTTTTGATCAATAAAAATAGGATAGTTGTGTTTTTGGCGAATGCCGACGGGGTTATTAGCCCCATGAATATAGCCTGTCGTTTTTTCCAGATCTTTTTGAGGAATCATGCTGACTTTTTTATTGCCAGAAACTTTTGCTAGTTTTTTCTCGGCGAGGTGTTCTGTTAAGGGAACAATTCCGATGATTGGTCCTGTCTTGTCTCCTAATAGAGCCAAGGTTTTAAAGATATGAGTTCGATCATATTCCGAAGGAAGTTCACCCTCAAGCGCGTTGATCTGAATACCAGTATGGTCAATACCCGACTTGGTCAAGATTTGCTCGACCAAAGTTTTTTTAATCTTGACTTTTTTTGCCATTATTTATACTTATCCTCCAATTGACTCATCCAGATACCAAGCCAAATGCCAAGTGCAAAGAAGAAGGCGATGAGAACATAACTCACGATAGAAAGTCCAGTGTATTGGATACTTTCAGCACTTCCAGCATTTGGAATCAAAATCAAGAGGGTGCTTGATAGCACAATTCCAATAATAAAGTGATAAACACGGGAGTGGTAGTTGTTCAAGGCATGGTCCATTAATTTTGAAAAAACGATGAGAGTTGCACCTGCACCAATCCCGATAGGAAGGAAGGTACCAAATAAATCAAAGGTCTTAAAGCCAGTTAGCATCGGAGCGTACAGTCCTAAAATCAAGAGTAGATTTGACGGGCTTAAACCAGGCACCAAGACACCAAGCGCTAAAAGAGCACCCGCTAAGATGAAGCTAGCGAAACTGGCACTGAGTGAACCAACAACAAAGTTTAGCGCGTAGAGCCCGACACCTGAAAGGATAAAGGTGGTCCAGAACCAGACTAGGTCGATCTTGTCACGATCAGATTCTCGAGTAGATTCTTTAAGGAGGCTAGGAACCGTACCGATGATAGCTCCAGCAAAACTCCATAAAACATAGACCTGGTAATTTTCAAGCAGATACTCGATTGGATAAGAAAACAAACCAATGCCTAGCAACATCCCGATTGCTACTGGGATAAAGTATAGGACATTCGCTTTAAAATCCTTAAAAGGATGAGCCAGAAAGCTAATCATTCGCTCGTAGATCCCCAAAATAGCTGCCAAAACACCGCCTGAAATTCCTGGTAAGATAAATCCTAAGGCGATGACGATTCCTTTAATAACTCTTGCAATCCATGAAAACATCATAAAATCCTCAATTTCATAAAATTCTTTCTCTATTCTATCAATTATAACACAGACGAGAAGAAAATGAAAAAACAAGTGAAAAAGAGAGCAATTTTCACTTGTTTTATGGTCTTAAAAATAGTTTTCTGAAGGTTTCTTCTTTTTCCTTCAAGGTAGAAATGAGATTAATATCTAAATGATGCTCAAATCCAGCAATTCTTCCTTTTGAAGTATACTGATGGAGGTCATAGTCTAAATCAGTATTAGGCGTGGTTTCAAAGTAACCTGAATTCGTTCCATAAGATGGAATCCAGACAGCAGAGAACTTATCTGTATTGATACTATGCTCTTGCATGAAATAAACACCGATGTAAATTCCGATATTTTTGGCGCCAAGGGCTTCTAGTTTAGCCCTAAAAGCTTCAACACCTTCGTTCATATCGGACATTGTTTTTTCTTCAACATCGAGCCAATAGTAACTAGGGTTGTATGGAGAAGCAGCATTGTAGAAAACCTCAGCAGCTTTTTCCATTTCTTCCTTACTAGTACCTGCTAGATAGGCATAAACAGCAACTGGAACATTGCGCTTTTGAAATTCTGAAATATGATTTATATAGGCTTTATCGACACCATTGACATAGGCGGCATTATTTGTTTCAGTATGCTGACCCCCATTGTGGACGCGAACAATAACACCAGAAATATTTTGAGATAAGGTATCGTAGTTGATTTCCTCAGGTATTTGCCAGCCAGAGACGTCAATAATAGGTTTGTCAAGATTATGCAAGGCCTGATTTTCAACCTGGACTGCATTGGGTTTTGATTTGACAGGATGGTCTTCATAAGTTGGTCTATTGAGGATCAAAATAGCTATAAATATAGTAAATAAAGTAAAAATAATAGCTGGATGAATCTTTTTTCTCATATTTAAATAGTTTAACGTAAATAGATAAAAAAATCAAAGAAAACATCGGAAAAAGTGAATATATGGGCGTCTTTTCCCTATTTCTCTGTTTGTTTACTCCTAAGAAACTAAATTATGGTATAATATAAGGGAATTTCTAGAGAAAAGAGAAGATTATGTCAAATTATGCCATTATTTTAGCAGCGGGTAAAGGTACTCGCATGAAATCAGATCTTCCAAAGGTACTTCATAAAGTAGCTGGAATTTCGATGTTGGAACATGTTTTTCGTAGTGTTGGTGCTATTCAACCTGAAAAAACAGTTACTGTAGTTGGTCACAAGGCAGAGCTAGTTGAGCAAGTATTAGCCGGTCAGACGGACTTTGTTACCCAATCAGAACAACTAGGAACTGGGCATGCTGTCATGATGGCAGAGCCTATTCTCCAAAATCGTACAGGCCACACATTGGTTATCGCTGGAGATACTCCTCTGATTACAGGTGAAAGCTTGAAAAACCTTTTGGATTTCCATATCAATCACAAAAATGTTGCGACAATCTTGACAGCTGAAGCGGCAAATCCTTTCGGATACGGTCGTATCGTCCGTAACGATAATGCTGAAGTTCTTCGTATTGTTGAGCAGAAAGATGCCACAGACTTTGAAAAGCAAATTAAGGAAATCAATACAGGAACTTATGTATTTGACAATGAGCGTCTTTTTGAAGCCCTTAAAAACATCAACACCAACAATGCCCAAGGTGAGTACTATATTACTGACGTGATTGGTATTTTCCGTAATGCGGGTGAAAAGGTTGGGGCCTATACTCTAAAAGATTTTGATGAAAGTCTTGGCGTAAATGACCGTGTAGCTCTTGCAACTGCGGAAGCAGTGATGCGTCGCCGTATCAACCAAAAGCATATGGTTAATGGTGTTAGCTTTGTTAATCCGGAAGCAACTTACATTGATATTGATGTTGAGATTGCTCCCGAAGTCCAAATCGAAGCCAACGTTACCTTAAAAGGTCAAACGAAGATTGGTGCGGAGACTATTTTAACAAATGGAACTTGTATTGTAGATAGCACCATTGGATCTGGAGCTGTGATTACCAACTCTATGATTGAGGAAAGTAGTGTTGCGGACGGTGTGACAGTTGGTCCTTATGCCCATATCCGTCCAGGTTCAAGTCTGGCTGCTCAAGTTCACATTGGAAATTTTGTTGAAGTAAAAGGCTCTTCAATCGGTGAAAATACCAAGGCGGGTCATTTGACTTATATTGGAAACTGTGAAGTGGGTAGCAACGTTAATTTTGGTGCAGGAACTATTACAGTCAACTACGATGGCAAAAATAAATACAAAACTGTCATTGGCAATAATGTCTTTGTTGGATCAAACTCAACTATTATTGCTCCTGTAGAACTTGGGGATAATTCTCTGGTTGGAGCGGGTTCAACCATTACCAAGAATGTTCCTGCTGATGCCATTGCTATCGGCCGTGGACGTCAGGTCAACAAAGATGAATATGCGACTCGCCTTCCTCATCATCCTAAGAATCAGTAGGAGCCTATCATGGAATTTGAAGAAAAAACACTTAGCCGTAAAGAAATCTATCATGGACCAATATTTAAACTGGTTCAAGATCAGGTTGAGCTACCAGAAGGAAAGGGTACTGCCCAACGTGACTTGATTTTTCACAATGGAGCTGTTTGTGTTCTAGCTGTAACAGCTGAGGATAAAATTGTCCTCGTTAAGCAATACCGGAAGGCCATCGAGGCTGTTTCTTATGAGATTCCCGCGGGAAAACTGGAAACTGGTGAAAATGCAGATCCAATGGCGGCGGCCCTTCGTGAATTGGAAGAAGAAGTTGCATACACTGGTAAGTTAGAACTGTTGTACGATTTCTATTCTGCGATTGGATTTTGTAATGAAAAACTAAAACTCTACCTCGCTAGTGATTTGGTCAAGGTGGAAAATCCTCGCCCACAAGACGATGATGAAACTTTGGAAGTTTTAGAAGTAAGCCTAGAGGAGGCCAAAAACCTGATCCAGTCAGGTCATATCTGTGATGCCAAGACCATTATGGCAATCCAGTACTGGGAACTACAAAAGAAATAGAGGAGAAACCCATGGGAAAACCTTTATTAACAGACGAAATGATTGAACGTGCTAATCGTGGTGAGAAAATCTCAGGACCACCTCTTCAAGATGATGAGGAAACAAAGATCCTACCAACGTCTTCACAACATTTTGGTTATTCACGCTCTAGAGACCACGGTTTTAGTCAAGATACACTTACAATCGAAGTAGAACCAACGATTCATAAGAGTCGCCGCATTGAGAATACTAAGAGAAATGTTTTTAATTCGAAACTCAATCGCATCTTGTTTGCAGTCATCCTACTCTTGATTTTGTTAATTTTAGCGATGAAACTCTTGTAATTGAAAGGACTTGAAATGAAAATTGGAATCATTGCTGCCATGCCAGAAGAACTCCTATATTTGACTCAGAATTTGGATAAACCTCAAGAAGTCCAAGTCCTCGGAAATACATACTACACTGGCTCTGTTGGCAAGACAGAAGTTGTCTTAGTTCAGAGTGGGATAGGGAAGGTTATGTCGGCTATGAGTGTAGCTATTCTAGCTGACTATTTTCAGGTAGAAGCTATCATCAATACAGGATCAGCAGGTGCTCTTGCTGAAGGGATTGCTGTTGGTGATGTCGTGATTGCAGATAGACTAGCTTACCATGATGTGGATGTGACTGCTTTTGGTTATGCTTATGGCCAAATGGCGCAACAACCGCTTTATTTTGAATCAGACAAAACCTTTGTAGCCAAAATCCAAGAGAGTCTATCTCTGTTGGACCAAAACTGGCACCTAGGCTTGATTGCTACAGGAGATAGCTTTATAGCTGGGGATGATAAGATTGCTAGTATCAAGTCCCACTTTCCAGATGTTTTAGCTGTTGAAATGGAGGGTGCAGCCATTGCTCAAGCGGCTCAGGCCCTTGGCCTGCCTTTCCTAGTTATTCGAGCTATGAGTGACAATGCCAATCACGAGGCCTCTATCTCATTTGATGAGTTTATCATTGAAGCTGGACGTCGTTCTGCCCAAGTCTTACTAGCCTTTTTAAAGGCCTTAGATTAAGCGGGAATTTGACAGTTTATCTAGCTTATGATAAGATTTAAATAAAGAAAAGCTAGAAAACGTTTCAGAGGATATTATGAGTATTGAAATGACCGTCAGTGAGATTGCAGAGGTCTTAGGACTATCTCGTCAAGCAATCAACAATCGTGTCAAAGAACTTCCAGAAGAGGACACGAAAAAAAATGACAAAGGTGTAACTGTAGTTACTCGAAGTGGCTTGATCAAGCTAGAGGAGATCTACAAAAAAACGATTTTTGAAGATGAACCAGTCAGTGATGATGTCAAACAACGCGAACTGATGGAAATCTTGGTCGACGAGAAAAATGCTGAAATTCTTCGATTGTACGAGCAACTCAAGGCCAAGGACCAGCAGTTATCAGAAAAAGATGAGCAGATGCGCATCAAAGACCGTCAGATTGCAGAAAAGGACAAACAGTTGGATCAACAGCAACAGTTAACTCTTCAAGCCATGAAGGATCAAGAAACCTTGAAACTAGAGTTGGACCAAGCAAAAGAAGAAGTCCAAGCAACCAAAAAAGGCTTTTTTGCTCGCCTTTTTGGAGGAAAATAAAGAAGCTGTTTGGGTTACTCATTAACCTAATAGCTTCTTTTATTATTTATAGTTTAGTTTGGGTAGTAATTGAGGTAAATAATGGAAAAATTAAGAGATTATATCGCCTTTGATTTGGAATTCAATCAACACGAGGGGGTTACCCATTTAATTCAAGTATCAGCAGTCCGCTTTCAAGATGGGCAAGAATGTGCTACTTTTGATTCTTATGTTCATACTACAGCACCTTTGAAGAGTTTTATCAATGGTTTGACTGGAATCACAGCTGAAACCTTGAAAGATGCGCCAAAAGTAGAACAAGTTTTAAAGGACTTTCAAGCATTTGTTGGCGACTTACCTATTGTTGGTTACAATGCAGCTAAGAGTGATTTGCCTATTCTCTTGGAGCATGGCATTGATTATCGTGACCAGTATAAGGTTGATCTATATGAGGAGGCTTTTGAACGCCGTAGTTCTGATCTACACGGCATAGCCAATCTTAAATTGCAAACTGTAGCGAATTTTTTAGGCTTTCACGGGAAGTCTCATAATAGTTTAGAAGACGCCCGCATGACGGCGCGTGTTTACGAATCCTTTTTGGAATCTGATGACGGAAAGCTATTAATGGAAGACCAGAGTAGTTTTTCTATGAATAATCCTTTTGGTGGCTTAGATTTATCGCAATTTTTAGACTAGGAGTGCTTATGAAACCTGAAAAACCTAAAAAGCTAGGTTTTAGGAAGATATACTATAACCTAGATAAGATTTTATTTCTATTTTTCTTAATATTTATGATGGTTGAGTTTGTCTGGCTACCATTAAATTCATGGATTGCTGGCATCCTTCTGAGACAAACAGGTTACTTGTTTATCTCCTACAATAACTTTTGGGCGATTATACAAGGCTCGCCTTTTATCAGTTTAGCCTTTCTCATCTTAATTGCAATCAATCTCCTAGTTGCCTATTTCCAGATTTGTCTTTTGTTTATCGGTGCTCGCCACCTTCTCTATCATGAAAAGAGAACTTTAATTGAGTACAGTAGAAAAGTATTTCGCCAGAGCTTTCTATTCGTTAAGCGATTGAGCTTTTGTAAGATGGCTTTTGTCTTTTTTTACATTGCTATGCTTTTCCCGTTCATTCGTAAGATTTTAAAAATCTATTACCTTAACAAAATTATTATCCCGGATTTTATTGTGAATTATTGGGAAGGTAAGCATTGGCTGGTAGGACTGATTTTCATAGCATCCGCTTGGATCTTACTCTACATCTCTGTCCGATTTATGTTTGCCCTGCCTAAGATTCTCTTTGAAAGAAAGACCGTAAGAGAAAGTGTGAAATATAGTCTCCAAAAGACGAAGAAAAACGTTCTTTTCTTCTCTTGGCATCTTTTACTCATTATCATTAAAACCTATCTTTTCTTCTTTGGTCTGTTAATTCCCTTGCTTTTTGCGCAAGCAGTGATGGATAATCTAACTCAAAAAGAATCCTTGATTCTCGGAGTGATTAATTTTGTCTTGATTAAAAATTTCCATTACATGACCCTGACTTATTTCCTAGTGAAGTTTGTTTCCTTCCTGACAGGAGAAGAGCTAGAGATTATGCCAAGGCGAAAGAAAGATCATCTGATGAGATGGGGTGTCATGGGGTGTGCAAGTATCATTTTTGCCATAGAAGGCTACGTTTATCTGGAATCTCCGGATACCAATACACCTTTAGTGATTTCGCACAGAGGAGTAAGTAATAAAAACGGTGTTCAAAATACTGTGCAGTCTTTAGAAAAAACAGCTCAACTAAAACCAGATCTGATCGAAATGGATGTGCAGGAAACGAAAGACGGTCAGTTCGTGATGATGCACGATGCTAACCTCAAAAATTTAACAGGTATTAATGCTACACCGCAAGATTTGACTCTGGATGAATTAACAAATACAGATATTTACGAGAATGGTTATCAAACAAAGATTTCAAGCTTTGATGCCTATTTAGAGCGTGCAAATGCTTTAAACCAAAAATTGCTGATTGAGATTAAAACCAGTAAAAAAGATAGTCCGCAAATGATGGACCATTTCCTTGAAAAGTATGGGGCGACTATCAAGAAAAATGGACATCAGATGCAATCACTAGACTACCATGTGATTGATAAAGTGTTGACTTATGATTCTGAAATTCCAGTTTACTTTATTCTTCCCTATAACAGTATCTTCCCAAGAACCAAGGCAACGGGTTACACTATGGAGTACTCGACTTTGGATGAATACTTTGTCAATAAACTCTGGACAACTGATCAGAGACTCTATGTTTGGACCGTAAATGGTTCGGAGGCATTTGATAAAGCCGTTCGCCTCGGCGCAGATGGTATGATTACTGATGATCTTGAAATGGTCCAGTCACAAGTCACAATGACTCAAGACGATCCGGAATATACGGAATTACTCTTAAAGAAAGCAATGGAATTCTTTGATTTCTAAGAAAAAAAAAGAGAAACAGATGTTTCTCTTTTTTTGTGGATTAGAAAGGCAATTTTCCAGCGAAAGCTCCTAGTTTCTTCTTAGTCGTTTCATCAATTTGTTCAAGAGCAGCATTAATTGCTTGCGCAGTCATATCTGAAAGTGTTTCGAGATCTTCTGGATCTACAACTGCTGGGTTGAAGTCAATGCTGACAACTTTTTTGTCTCCAGTCAAAGTTGCTTGGACAAGGTCCTGAGCTGATTTTCCAACAAACTCCATGGCAGCGAGTTCTGCTTGGCTTTGTTCCATTTGTTTTTGAAGTTTTTGTGCTTGGCGCATCATGTTTTGCATGTTCATCATGGCGGTTTACAGTTTCCTTTTTTCTATTTATTTCTTTTTTATTTTATCAATTTTAGGTTCAAAAGTCTATTATTTGTTTAATTCATGAGATATATGAACTTTTATAATGAGTCTCTCAAAAAACTTTTAAGAAATTTACTATGTACACCTAGTATTCTTTGCTAAACAAATAATTTCATTTAAGTTTTCTTTAAGGTTTCTATTATATTCTAAAGAACTCTATATTAACCGAACGTTGATAGGAGAATATAGAGGATAACCTAATTTTATTTCTTAATTTGTTATGGTCTTTCCGGATTTAGCAACACATTGTTCACTTTTTATCTTAAATAGTGTGTTGATTAGACTAAATGACACTCTGTCTTTTCTTCATGATGGAGGCAGATTGTGATATAATAGATAGTAATGAGTTTTTTAGAATAAACTAAAGGAGAATATAAATGATCTATGCAGGAATCCTAGCCGGAGGAACTGGCACACGCATGGGAATCAGTAATTTACCAAAACAATTCTTGGAGCTAGGTGATCGTCCTATTTTGATTCACACAATTGAAAAATTCGTTTTAGAACCAAGTATTGAAAAAATTGTGGTTGGAGTTCATGGAGATTGGGTCTCTCATGCTGAGGACTTAGTTGAAAAGTATCTTTCTCTCCACAAGGATCGCATCATCATCACCAAGGGGGGTGCTGATCGCAATACCAGTATCGAGAAGATTATAGAAGCCATTGATGCCTATCGTCCAATCACTCCAGAAGATATTGTGATTACCCACGACTCTGTTCGCCCCTTTATCACACTTCGCATGATTCAGGACAATATCAAACTCGCCCAAAATCATGATGCGGTTGATACAGTAGTAGAAGCGGTTGACACCATTGTTGAAAGTACCAATGGTCAGTTTATCACGGATGTTCCAAATCGTGCTCACCTCTATCAAGGTCAAACACCTCAAACCTTCCGATGCAAGGATTTCATGGACTTGTATGGATCCCTATCTGATAAAGAAAAGGAAATCCTAACGGATGCATGTAAGATTTTTGTTATCAAAGGGAAGGATGTTGCTCTAGCTAAAGGGGAATATTCAAACCTTAAAATCACGACTGTGACAGACTTGAAAATCGCGAAAAGCATGATTGAGAAAGACTAAGGCTATGATTAATCAAATTTATCAACTGACCAAACCAAAGTTTATCAATGTAAAATACCAAGAAGAGGACATTGATCAGGAGAATCATATCCTGATTCGTCCAAATTATATGGCGGTTTGTCATGCGGATCAACGTTACTATCAAGGGAAACGTGATCCAAAGATATTGGCTAAAAAGCTTCCTATGGCTATGATTCACGAGTCTTGTGGAACTGTTATCTCAGATCCAACTGGTACTTATGAAGTCGGTCAAAAGGTAGTTATGATTCCAAATCAACCGCCTATGCAGAGTGACAAGGAGTTCTACGAGAACTACATGACAGGAACCTACTTCCTATCTAGTGGTTATGATGGTTTTATGAGAGAATTTGTCTCTCTTCCAAAAGATCGTGTTGTGTCTTATAATGACATTGAGGATACAGTTGCTGCCATTACCGAGTTTGTGAGTGTGGGTATGCATGCTATGGATCGTTTCTTAAATCTTGCCCACAGCAAACGGGAGCGTATCGCTGTTATCGGAGATGGTAGTTTGGCTTTTGTGGTTGCCAATATTATCAATTACACTCTACCAGAAGCTGAGATTATCGTGATTGGTCGGCATTGGGAAAAACTGGAGCTCTTCTCTTTTGCAAAAGAGTGCTACATCACAGATAATATTCCAGAAGATTTGACCTTTGATCATGGATTTGAGTGTTGCGGTGGTGATGGTACGGGACCAGCTATCAATGACTTGATTCGTTACATTCGACCTCAGGGAACGATTCTCATGATGGGAGTGAGCGAGTACAAGGTCAATATCAATACACGAGACTCTTTAGAAAAAGGTTTATTATTGGTCGGTTCGTCTCGATCAGGACGAATTGATTTTGAAAATGCAATACAGATGATGGAAGTTAAAAAGTTTGCGAATCGTCTGAAAAATATTCTTTACGTCGAAGAACCGGTGAGAGAAATCAAGGACATTCATCGTGTCTTTGCTACAGACCTAAATACTGCTTTCAAAACAGTGTTTAAGTGGGAAGTGTAAGAGATGGAGGCTAATTGTGGAGAAAATCATCAAAGAAAAAATTTCTTCTTTACTATCTGAAGAAGAGGAAGTCCTCAGTGTTGAACAACTGGGAGGCATGACCAACCAAAACTATTTGGTCAAGACAACCAATAAGCAGTATATCGTTAAATTTTTCGGAAAAGGGACCGAAAAGCTTATCAATCGTCAAGATGAAAAATACAATCTTGAATTGTTGAAAGATTTGAATCTTGATGTTAAGAATTATCTTTTTGATATTGAGTCAGGAATCAAGGTAAATGAGTACATTGATTCTGCAACAACGCTTGATTCCACTTCGATTAAGACCAAGTTTGAAAAGATTGCCCCAATGCTACAGACCATTCATGCATCAGGCAAAGAACTAAGAGGGGAATTTGCACCTTTTGAAGAAATCAAAAAATACGAAGCCCTGATTGAGGGAAATATCCCATACGCTAACTATGATGCTGTGAGAAAAGAAGTATTCTCACTAGAGAAAAGATTGGCTGATTTGGGTGTTGACAGAAAGTCTTGTCATATCGATTTGGTTCCAGAAAACTTTATCGAGTCACCTAAAGGTCGTTTGTACTTGATTGACTGGGAATACTCTTCCATGAATGATCCAATGTGGGATTTGGCAGCTCTCTTTTTGGAGTCTGACTTTACAAATCAGGAAGAAGAAGATTTTCTTGCTTATTATGAGAGTGATAAAACTCCAGTATCTCGTGAAAAGATTCGAATCTATAAAATTTTACAAGATACCATCTGGAGTTTGTGGACAGTGTACAAAGAAGCTCAAGGAGCTGACTTTGGAGATTATGGTGTGAGTCGTTACCAAAGAGCTGTTGACGGTTTGACTTATTATGGAGGTTAGGATGAAGAATAAAAATGGTGTTTCTTTCGGCCTGCTCTCAGGTATCTTCTGGGGGCTCGGTCTGACAATCAGTGCTTATATCTTTTCAATTTTTACCAATCTTTCGCCTTTTGTGGTGGCAGCGGCACATGACTTTTTGAGTATCTTTATTTTATTAGCTTTTCTCTTGATTAGAGAAGGGAAAGTTCGCTTATCAATCTTTCTAAATATTCGAAATGTCAGTGTTATTGTCGGAGCCTTGCTAGCTGGACCTATAGGAATGCAGGCCAATCTTTATGCGGTTAAATATATTGGTAGTTCTCTAGCTTCATCTGTATCGGCTATTTACCCAGCAGTTTCAGTTTTACTAGCCTTCTTCATTTTGAAACACAAGGTTTCAAAGAATACAGTATTCGGTGTTTTCTTGATTATTGCAGCGATCATTGCTCAAACCTACAAGGTTGAACAAGTAAACTCGTTTTACATTGGGATTCTTTGCGCCCTTGTCTGTGCCATTGCCTGGGGGAGTGAAAGTGTTCTCAGCTCCTATGCTATGGAAAGTGATTTAAGTGAAATTGAGGCCTTGCTAATTCGACAAGTAACCTCATTCTTGTCCTATCTTGTGATTGTGCTCTTTTCTCACCATTCATTTGCAGAAGTGGCAGATGGGCAATTATTCGGCCTCTTGATTGTCTTTGCGGCCTTTAATATGATTTCCTACTTAGCTTATTATATCGCCATTAATCGTTTGCAACCTGCGAAAGCGACAGGTTTGAATGTGAGCTATGTAGTTTGGACTGTCTTATTTGCAGTTATTTTCTTGGGTGCACCGCTAGATATGCTGACAATCATCACTTCACTTATTGTTATGGCTGGTGTTTATATTATTATTAAAGAATAAAGGAGATTCGTGTGAAAGCGATTATTTTAGCAGCGGGCTTAGGAACTCGTCTACGCCCTATGACTGAAAATACACCAAAAGCTTTGGTTAAGGTTAATCAAAAACCCTTGGTAGAATACCAAATTGAGTTTTTGAAAGAGAGAGGAATTGATGAGATTATCATCGTTGTCGGTTACCTCAAAGAACAATTTGACTACCTAAAAGAAAAATATGGTGTCCGTTTAGTCTTTAACGACAAGTATGCTGATTACAATAACTTTTACTCACTTTATCTAGTAAAAGAAGATTTGGCTAACAGCTACGTCATCGATGCAGATAACTATCTTTTCAAAAATATGTTTCGAAACGATCTTAAACGTTCTACTTATTTTAGCGTTTATCGTGAAGACTGTACCAACGAGTGGTTCTTGGTTTACGGTGATGACTACAAGGTTCAAGACATTATTGTTGACAGCAAGGCTGGTCGCATTCTGAGCGGAGTATCATTCTGGGATGCACCAACTGCTGAGAAGATTGTTGGCTTTATTGACAAAGCTTACGAAAGTGGTGAATTTGTTGATCTCTACTGGGACAACATGGTTAAGGATAATATCAAAGAATTGGATGTCTATGTCGAAGAATTAGAAGGAAATAGCATCTATGAAATTGATAGTGTAAAAGATTACCATAAGTTAGAAGAGATTTTATCTACTATTAAGTAAGGAAAGAGAAGAAGGCTTGGGCCTTCTTTTTTTGTGTATTTTATAACAAGAATGTTTGATATTGATTGTATTCTTTAAATGAAACAAAAATTACAAAAAAATGAACAAAATAAAACAAAAATTATTGACAACGATTTCATATAGTGTTATACTTATTACATAAAAGATAATTGAAAGAAGGGAAAATGTTATGGGATTAGATCATTTCTTTGACAAAAACCTGGTGTTTTGCTTAGAAGCGGATAATCAAGAACAACTCTTTGATCAGGTAGCAAGCTTGTTGGAAGAACGAGAAATTGTAACTCCAACTTATCGTGAAGCCTTGATCACGCGTGAAAAGTCATTTCCAACTGGCTTAGATATGGAATTTCTAGGTAAGGACTTGCCAAATGTAGCGATTCCTCATACAGATATTGTTCATAATCTAGCTGAGAAAGTAGTGGTTGTTCGATTAGAAAAACCAGTAACTTTTCACAATATGATTGCTCCTGATAAGGAAGTAGAAGTATCCCTACTCTTCTTTATCATTAACAACTCAAGTTCAAGTCAAACAAATATTCTGGCTCAGTTGATGGACTTTTTCACAGGAAATGGACATCTGGAAGATTTATCAAAAATTTCCGAACCAGAAAAACTTTATGCTTATATTGCTGAAGCATCAGCTTAATCTTGTCTATTAAAATATAAAATCGGAGGAAATCCAAATGATTAAAATTCTTGCTGCCTGCGGTGCAGGTGTTAACTCAAGTCACCAAATTAAAAGTGCTCTAGAAGAAGAACTTTCAAACCGTGGTTATGACGTTCACTGTGATGCAGTCATGGTGAAAGATGTAAACGAAGACCTTATCAAGGGCTACGATATCTTTACACCAATCGCTGCAACTGACCTTGGTTTTGAACCAGGAATTCCAGTAATTGAAGCTGGACCAATCTTGTTCCGTATTCCTGCAATGAGCGCTCCAGTATTTGACAATATTGAAGCAGCTATCAAAGAACACGGACTAAGCTAATTTATTCTTTATCTTGTTAACATTCATATAACTAAAAAAACGGGAGGAACTATTATGGATGTCATTATCAATCTGGCCAACGATATCTTCAAACCTATCTTGGCTATGGGTGGCCCTATCATCATGCTGATCATTTTGACAGTATTGGCCCTACTTTTTGGAGTGAAATTCTCCAAAGCGCTTGAAGGTGGTATCAAGCTCGCCATCGCCCTTACTGGTATCGGTGCCATCATCGGTATGCTCAATGGAGCTTTCTCAGCATCACTTGCGAAATTCGTTGAAAACACTGGTATCCAATTGAACATCACCGACGTTGGTTGGGCACCACTTGCTACCATCACTTGGGGATCTGCTTGGACACTCTATTTCTTGCTTGTAATGTTGATTGTCAACGTTGTGATGCTTGCAATGAAGAAAACAGACACACTTGACGTTGATATCTTCGATATCTGGCACTTGTCAATCACTGGTCTTTTGATCAAATGGTACGCAGACAACAATGGAGTTAGCCAAGGGGTTTCACTTTTCATCGCAACTGCAGCAGTTGTCCTTGTAGGTATTTTGAAAATCATCAACTCTGACTTGATGAAACCAACATTCGACGACCTTCTTAACGCACCAAGTTCATCTCCAATGACTTCAACTCACATGAACTACATGATGAACCCAGTTATCATGGTTTTGGATAAGATTTTTGATAAAGTATTGCCTGGTCTTGATAAATACGACTTTGACGCTGCAAAATTGAACAAAAAAATCGGTTTCTGGGGATCTAAATTCTTCATCGGTTTCATTCTTGGTATCGTTATCGGTTTGATGGGAACTCCACATCCAGTTGCTGGAGTAGAAGAAGCGGCATCTTGGGAACTTGTTATTAAAGGTTGGTTGAGCCTTGGTTTGACTGCTGGTGTCTCCTTGGAGCTCTTCTCACTTATCGGATCTTGGTTCATTGCAGCCGTAGAACCACTTTCACAAGGTATTACAAACGTTGCTACTAAACGTCTTCAAGGACGTAAATTTAACATCGGTCTTGACTGGCCTTTCATCGCTGGTCGTGCTGAAATCTGGGCTTGTGCCAACGTACTTGCTCCTATCATGCTAGTAGAAGCTGTACTTCTTTCTAAAGTTGGAAATGGTATCTTGCCACTTGCAGGTATCATCGCAATGGGTGTAACTCCAGCTCTCTTGGTTGTTACTCGTGGTAAATTGCTCCGTATGATCATCTTCGGAACTCTCTTGTTGCCACTCTTCCTTCTTTCAGGTACACTTATTGCACCATTTGCAACTGAACTTGCTAAAGGTGTGGGTGCCTTCCCAGAAGGTGTGAGTCAAACTCAATTGATTACTCACTCAACTCTTGAAGGACCAATCGAAAAACTTCTTGGTTGGGCAATTGGTAATGCCACAACAGGTGATATTAAAGCAATCCTTGGCGCAGTAGTCTTCCTTGTATTCTATGTAGGTATCTTTGCTTGGTATAGAAAACAAATGATTAAACGTAATGAAGAATACGCAGCAAATGCTAAATAATTCGCTCCTATAAAATGTAAATTGTGAAAACTAGGTTGTCAGTTTCCTAATGGGGAGTGACAGCCTAGTTTTTTATAAACTATCAAGAAATCGGAGAAAATAATGGTAATTGAAATAAAATCAGAGCAATTGACGGTCCAATTTAAAACTTTTGGTGGTGCCTTGTCGTCTATTAAGGATCGGGATGGCGTTGAGTACTTGTGGCAAGGAGATGCCACCTATTGGAGTGGGCAAGCTCCAGTACTTTTTCCAATCTGTGGCTCTTTAAGAGAAGATACAGCCTTCTACAGTCACGGAGATGGAACGGAGACGAAAGGAAACATTCCTCGTCACGGTTTGGTCCGTAAAAAAGAATTTGAATTAGTTGATCAAACAGAAAACAGTGTAACCTTTGCTATCGAAGATGATGAGAATACTTATCAAAACTATCCTTATCATTTTCGACTTGAAATCACTTATAGGGTTACTGGCAAGACCGTTCGTACCCAATACAAAGTCTTTAATAAAGAAACTAGCAAAGTCATGCCATACTTTATTGGTGGACATCCAGGCTTTAATTGCCCTCTTCTAGATGGCGAAACTTATGAAGACTACTATTTAGAGTTTGAGAAAGAAGAGACTTGCTCTGTTCCGCGTCCATTCCCAGAAACAGGAATGTTAGACTTCCAAGATAGAAGTCCATGGTTGGATTCACAAAAGGAAGTGGATCTCAGTTACGATCTGTTTCGTGTTGATGCAGTGACTTTGGATGAGTTGCAATCTAGAACAATTGCCCTTCGTTCTCGTAAGAATGAGAAGGGATTAAAAGTACACTTCCAAGAGTTCTCAAATCTCATCATTTGGTCAACTTTGAATAAGGGACCTTTTATAGCGTTCGAACCATGGTCTGGCTTGTCAACGTCCCTTGAAGAAGGAGATCATCTAGAAGATCAGAAGAATGTTCGGCTCTTGGAACCCGGTCAAGTAGATCAAATTGGCTTTGATATTGAAATCTTTTAGATTAAAAAATAAAACACAAAAACAAACATTTGCTGTTGACTTTTTCTGAAAATAGGAGTATATTATGTTTGTAAACAACAAATGATGTTTATAACAAACAAATAATCACTTGTTATATTCTCTTTCGAGGAGAAAGTTTGTTTCTAGGAACTTGATTTCCTGGACTTGGATAAGGTGATATTCATCTCATTCAATCAAATTTGTCACTAAACTGCTAGAAAGTCTTTTGTAGGTAAACTGCTAACTATAAAAGTCTTTACTAGCCTAGAAAAACAAAAAGGAGTATACAATATGTCTATTGTTATCGGTGCAGATGCTGCAGGTTTGAGATTGAAAGAAGTTGTGAAAGACTTCTTGGAAAAAGAAAACTTCCACGTTGTGGATGTTACAGCTGAAGGTCAAGACTTTGTTGATGTGACTCTTGCTGTTGCTGCAGAAGTAAACAAAGAAGAACAAAACCTTGGTATCGTGATTGATGCTTATGGTGCTGGTCCATTCATGGTTGCAACTAAAATCAAAGGAATGGTTGCTGCTGAAGTTTCAGATGAACGTTCAGCCTATATGACTCGTGGACACAACAACTCACGTATGATCACTATGGGTGCACAACTTGTTGGTGATGAATTGGCTAAGAATATTGCTAAAGGTTTTGTTAACGGTAAATACGACGGTGGCCGTCACCAAATTCGTGTTGATATGTTGAACAAAATGTGCTAATTAGATTACAGTAAGAAAGGTAAGTTAAAAATGAGAATTGCAATTGGATGTGACCACATCGTAACAGATGAAAAAATGGCGGTTTCAGAATTTTTGAAATCAAAAGGATATGAAGTCATCGACTTTGGTACCTATGACCACACACGTACTCACTACCCAATCTTTGGTAAAAAAGTTGGTGAAGCCGTTACAAGCGGTCAAGCTGATCTTGGGGTATGTATCTGTGGTACTGGTGTTGGTATCAACAACGCTGTAAATAAAGTTCCAGGAGTTCGTTCTGCCTTGGTTCGTGATATGACAACAGCTCTTTATGCCAAAGAACAATTGAACGCCAACGTTATTGGTTTTGGTGGTAAAATCACTGGTGAATTGCTCATGTGTGATATCATTGAAGCTTTCATCAATGCTGAATACAAACCATCAAAAGAAAACAAAAAATTGATTGCGAAAATTGAGCACGTTGAAACTCACAATGCTCATCAAGCAGATGCAAACTTCTTTACAGAATTCCTTGAAAAATGGGATCGCGGTGAATACCACGACTAAGAGGTGACGCATGATTTTAACAGTCACAATGAATCCATCCATTGATATTTCTTATCCTTTGGATGAATTGAAAATTGATACTGTCAACCGTGTGGTGGACGTGACCAAGACAGCTGGTGGTAAAGGGCTCAATGTTACACGAGTTCTTTCAGAATTTGGTGATTCTGTTGCTGCTACCGGTTTGGTCGGTGGTAAACTTGGTGAGTTTTTAGTAGATCATATTGACGATAAAGTAACGAAACGTTTCTTCTCCATTCAAGGAGAGACTCGTAACTGTATCGCTATTCTACATGGTGACAACCAAACAGAAATTCTTGAGAAAGGGCCTGAAGTTCTGGAGCAAGAAGGTCAAGATTTCTTGGTTCATTTCGAGAATCTTCTCGACACTGTGGAAGTAGTTGCTATCTCGGGTAGTCTGCCAGCTGGTCTTCCAGTTGACTACTATGCAAGCTTAGTAGAACTTGCTAATCGCGCAGGAAAACCAGTTGTTCTGGATTGCTCAGGTGCTGCCCTTCAGGCGGTTCTTGAATCACCACATAAACCAACAGTTATTAAACCAAATAACGAAGAATTGTCTCAGCTTCTTGGGAAAGAAGTTTCTGAGGATTTGGATGAATTAAAAGAAGTTCTTCAAGAGCCTTTATTTGCAGGGATTGAGTGGATAATTGTTTCACTTGGTGCAAATGGTGCTTTTGCCAAACATGGTGATACTTTCTACAAGGTAGATATTCCTAGAATTCAGGTAGTCAACCCTGTCGGATCTGGAGATTCTACTGTTGCAGGTATTTCCTCAGGACTTCTTCGTAAGGAATCGGATGCAGAACTCCTCATCAAGGCAAATGTCCTTGGTATGCTCAATGCTCAAGAAAAGATGACAGGTCATGTCAATATGGCTAACTATCAAACTCTATATGATCAATTAACAGTAAAAGAGGTATAAAATGGCTTTAACAGAACAAAAACGTGCACGCTTAGAAAAACTTTCAGATGAAAATGGAATCATTTCAGCTCTTGCCTTTGACCAACGTGGTGCTTTGAAACGCCTCATGTCTCAATACCAAACAGAAGAGCCAACAGTGGCTCAAATGGAAGAACTTAAAGTATTGGTAGCAGATGAATTGACAAAATACGCTTCATCTATGCTTCTCGACCCTGAGTATGGTCTTCCAGCTACAAAAGCGCTTGATGCCAACGCCGGTCTTCTCCTTGCTTATGAGAAAACTGGCTACGACACAACAAGCACCAAACGCTTGCCAGACTGCTTGGATGTTTGGTCTGCCAAACGCATCAAAGAACAAGGCGCAGACGCTGTTAAGTTCTTGCTTTACTATGACGTAGACAGTTCTGACGAACTCAACCAAGAAAAACAAGCCTACATCGAACGTATCGGCTCTGAGTGTGTGGCAGAAGACATTCCATTCTTCCTTGAAATCTTGGCTTACGATGAAAAAATCGCTGATGCTGGCTCTGCAGAATACGCAAAAGTGAAACCACACAAGGTTATTGGTGCCATGAAAGTCTTCTCAGACCCACGCTTTAACATCGATGTCTTGAAAGTAGAAGTTCCAGTCAATATTAAATACGTTGAAGGCTTTGGTGATGGTGAAATCGTTCATACTCGCGAAGAAGCTGCAGCCTTCTTCAAAGCACAAGATGAAGCAACTAACTTGCCATACATCTACTTGAGTGCTGGTGTATCAGCTAAACTCTTCCAAGATACTCTTGTATTTGCCCATGAATCAGGTGCAAATTTCAATGGTGTTCTTTGTGGCCGTGCTACATGGGCTGGATCAGTTGAAGCTTACATCAAAGATGGTGAAGCAGCAGCTCGCGAATGGCTTCGCACAACTGGTTTTGAAAACATTGACGAACTCAACAAAGTTCTTCAAACAACAGCGACTTCATGGAAAGAACGCGTGTAAAATCTTCCTCCTAGTTTAGGAACATGAATCTAAAAAAATTTTTAAAAAAAGTTACATGTAAAGGTTTACAAAATAACTTACTTGTGTTATACTTGAATCACAAGTTAATACAAGGTGAGTGTTACTAAGTAATATTAGGCATGATCACAGGTGGATTAGAAATCAAAGGATTTTCTAGTTCATTTGTGGTCATTTTTTGTACTCATATACCTTTAAGATATAAAAGGAGGTTGACATGTATCGAATTCTAAATCCAATGAATCACAATGTTTCACTTGTCAGAAATGATAAAGGAGAAGAGGTGATTGTAATTGGTAAAGGGATTACATTTGGGAAGAAGAAGGGGGATTTGATTGCTGAACATCAGGTTGAGAAAATCTTTCGGATGAAGACCGAAGAGTCCAGAGAAAACTTTATGGCTCTTCTCAAAGATGTTCCGCTTGATTTTATCACAGTAACCTACGAGATCATTGATAATCTTTCTAAGAAATATCACTATCCGATTCAAGAATATCTCTATGTGACCTTGACAGATCATATTTACTGTTCCTATCAAGCTCTAACACAAGGAAGGTACAAGGATAGCAATCTACCAGATATTTCTACTAAGTATCCTGTCGCTTTTCAAATCGCAAACGAAGCTTTTAAAATCTATCGTCAGAAGTTGACAGATCATTTCCCTGAGGATGAAATTATTCGGATTGCTTATCATTTCATCAATGCCGAAGGTGAGAATGAAGTGGAAGTTGTTGAGTCGATTGATAAGAGGAAAGAAATTCTCAGGAATGTCGAAGAAGTGCTAAAAAGTTACGCTATTCAACGAACCAAAAAGAATAACCATTTCTATGATCGCTTTATGATTCATTTGAATTATTTCTTGGATTATTTAGACAGATCTAGAGATGATAACCAATCACTTCTGGATATGGAAGATCATATCAAACAATCCTATCCAAAGGCATTTGAGGTCGGCTCCAAGATTTATGATGTGATTACGCAACATACGGGTCTTGATTTGTATAAAAGTGAACGAGTTTATCTAGTTCTACATATCCAACGTTTATTGTCATAAAAATTTAATTAAAAATACATAAGGAGAATTCTATCATGAATAGAGAAGAAGTAACATTGTTAGGTTTTGAAATCGTAGCCTATGCTGGCGATGCTCGTTCAAAACTATTGGAAGCCTTGAAGGCTGCTGAGGCTGGCGATTTTGCGAAAGCAGATAGCTTAGTCGAGGAAGCTGGAGGCTGTATCGCCGAGGCTCATCACGCGCAAACAAGTCTATTGACCAAGGAAGCAGCTGGTGAGGATTTGGCTTATAGTGTGACCATGATGCATGGTCAGGATCACTTGATGACAACTATCTTGCTTAAAGATTTGATGCACCATTTAATCGAACTCTATAAGAGAGGAGTTAAGTAATGAACAAACTAATTTCTTTTATCGAGAAAGGGAAACCTTTCTTTGAAAAACTATCTCGTAATATCTACCTTCGTGCTATTCGTGATGGTTTCATTGCAGGTATGCCTGTTATTCTCTTCTCAAGTATCTTTATCTTGATTGCTTTTGTACCAAACTCATGGGGCTTTAAATGGTCTGATGATGTTGTTAATCTCCTCATGAAACCTTATAGCTATTCAATGGGGATTCTAGCTCTCTTGGTAGCTGGTACAACAGCTAAGTCATTGACCGACTCAGTAAACCGTAGCATGGAGAAAACCAATCAAATCAACTATATGTCAACATTGTTGGCAGCAATTGTTGGTTTGTTGATGTTGGCAGCTGATCCTATCGAAAATGGCCTAGCTACTGGATTCTTGGGGACAAAAGGTTTGCTTTCAGCCTTCCTAGCAGCTTTTGTAACTGTAGCCATCTATAAGGTCTGTGTTAAGAACAACGTCACTATTCGTATGCCTGACGAAGTTCCACCAAATATCTCACAAGTCTTTAAAGATGTGATTCCATTCACTCTATCAGTGGTTTCTCTTTATGCTCTTGATTTACTAGCTCGTCATTTTGTTGGTGCAAGTGTAGCAGAATCAATCGGTAAATTCTTTGCACCATTATTCTCAGCGGCTGATGGTTATCTAGGTATTACCATTATCTTTGGTGCCTTTGCCTTCTTCTGGTTTGTTGGTATCCACGGTCCTTCAATCGTCGAACCTGCTATCGCAGCTATTACCTATGCAAATGCCGAGGTCAACTTGAACCTTCTCCAACAAGGTATGCACGCTGACAAGATTCTTACTTCTGGTACACAAATGTTTATCGTTACCATGGGTGGTACGGGTGCGACACTGGTTGTTCCATTCATGTTCATGTGGTTGACCAAATCGAAACGAAACCGTGCAATCGGACGTGCGTCTGTTGTTCCAACATTCTTTGGAGTAAACGAACCAATTCTGTTTGGTGCACCGCTTGTCTTGAACCCAATCTTCTTTATTCCTTTCATCTTTGCGCCAATTGCCAACGTATGGATCTTTAAATTCTTCATTGAAACGCTTGGCATGAACTCATTTACAGCCAACCTTCCTTGGACAACACCAGGTCCGCTCGGTATTGTTCTCGGTACAAACTTCCAATTCTTGTCATTTGTACTTGCTGCTTTGTTAATCCTTGTTGACGTAGCCATTTACTATCCATTCCTCAAGGTTTATGATGAACAAATTCTTGAAGAAGAACGTTCAGGTAAAGCCAATGATGAATTGAAAGAAAAAGTAGCAGCAAACTTCAATACTGCAAAAGCAGATGCGATTCTTGAAAAAGCAGGTGTAGAAGCAGCGCAAAACACAATCACAGAAGAAACAAATGTTCTCGTTCTCTGTGCAGGAGGAGGTACAAGTGGTCTCCTTGCAAATGCTTTAAACAAAGCGGCAGCAGAATACAAGGTCCCTGTTAAAGCAGCAGCTGGTGGCTATGGTGCTCACCGTGAAATGTTGCCTGAGTTTGATCTGGTTATCCTTGCTCCTCAAGTTGCTTCAAACTTTGAAGACATGAAGGCCGAAACCGACAAACTTGGTATCAAACTTGCCAAGACAGAAGGTGGCCAATACATTAAATTGACTCGCGATGGAAAAGGCGCTCTTGCCTTTGTTCAAGCGCAGTTCGAAGAATAAAATGTAAATAGCGAAGAAGTGAGATGGAGGAACTCCTCCCAACTATACCCCCATCTCATTTCTATTTCTTGAAAGGTGAATCAAATGACAAAAACACTTCCAAAAGACTTTATTTTTGGCGGAGCAACAGCAGCCTACCAAGCAGAAGGTGCTACACATACTGATGGTAAAGGGCCAGTCGCCTGGGACAAATACCTCAAAGATAACTACTGGTACACTGCTGAACCAGCCAGTGATTTCTATCACAAATATCCAGTTGACCTCAAACTTGCAGAAGAGTATGGTGTCAATGGTATCCGTATTTCAATCGCTTGGTCACGTATCTTTCCAACTGGTTATGGGAAGGTTAATGACAAGGGGATTGAGTTCTATCATAATCTATTTGCAGAGTGCCACAAACGGCATGTTGAGCCCTTCGTGACCCTCCATCACTTTGATACACCAGAAGCACTTCATTCAAATGGAGACTTCTTAAACCGTGAAAACATTGAACACTTTGTAGACTACGCGGCTTTCTGTTTTGAAGAATTCCCAGAAGTAAACTATTGGACAACCTTTAATGAAATTGGGCCAATTGGTGATGGTCAATACTTGGTTGGGAAATTCCCTCCAGGTATTCAGTACGACCTTGCCAAAGTTTTCCAATCGCACCACAATATGATGGTTTCTCATGCGCGTGCAGTCAAGCTATATAAAGATAAAGGTTATAAAGGTGAAATTGGTGTGGTTCATGCCCTGCCTACTAAATATCCTCTAAATCCTGAAAATCAAGCAGATGTTCGCGCTACTGAGCTGGAAGATATCATCCACAATAAATTTATCTTGGATGCAACTTATCTTGGACGCTATTCAGATGAAACGATGGAAGGCGTCAACCATATTTTATCCGTCAATGGTGGTAGCTTAGATCTTCGTGAAGAAGATTTCATAGCATTAGAAGCAGCAAAAGACTTGAACGACTTCCTTGGAATCAACTACTATATGAGTGACTGGATGGAAGCCTTTGATGGCGAAACAGAAATCATTCATAACGGTAAGGGTGAAAAAGGAAGCTCTAAGTATCAGATTAAGGGAGTTGGACGTCGAGTGGCGCCTGACTATGTCCCACGTACGGACTGGGATTGGATTATCTATCCTCAAGGTTTGTATGATCAAATCATGCGCGTGAAGAAAGATTACCCAAATTACAAGAAAATCTACATCACAGAGAATGGTCTCGGATACAAAGATGAGTTTGTGGATGGGACAGTCTACGATGATGGACGGATTGATTATGTTAAGAAACATATGGAAGTGATTGCAGATGCAATCTCTGATGGAGCCAATGTCAAAGGATACTTTATCTGGTCTCTGATGGATGTCTTTTCTTGGTCAAATGGTTACGAAAAGCGTTACGGCCTCTTCTATGTTGATTTTGAAACCCAGGAGCGCTATCCAAAGAAATCGGCTCATTGGTACAAGAAACTAGCTGAGACACAACTTATTGATTAAAATTCAATAAAAATTCCCCGCCAAAAGGCAGGGGAATTTTTATGGTTTTGATAAAAGAATGGTTGTTTGTTTCGACAGATCTTCAAATGTCTCCTGACTCAGTTTGGAATCTGAAACGATGGTATCAATCTCTGAGATATTGTAGAAAGTGTAAAAATCAAACTTATTAAACTTGCTGTGGTCTGCGAGTAAGTATTTTTTATTGGCATTGTTCAAGGCGATTCGTTGAACCTCGCCCTCTTCTTCACTGAAAGTAGCAATAGCTTTATCCTTGATACCATTACAGCTCACAAAAGCCTTAGAAAACTGAAGGTTGGTCAAATCCTGCAAGGTAAGTGTCCCTACAAAAGCACCAGTGATGGAGCGATAGTTTCCACCAATCAAAATCAAATCTGTTAGTTTTCGTTCGTTTAGGATGAGAAAAACAGGAAGACTGTTTGTTACAACACGAATATTATCAATTGGAAGTTCACGGGCAAAAGATTCCAAGGTTGTTCCTGGCCCGATAAAAATAGTTTCACCTTCGTCAATCAAATGACCAGCAAAACGGCTAATTTCTTGTTTTTCAGCAATCTGCAAGCCTTGTTTTTCAACGTTTGAGCGTTCGTTGTTTAAGAGAGAACCTGTACGAAGTTTTTCAGCGCCACCGTGCACACGAACCAGCAAATCCTTATCTGCCAATTCTTGTAAGTAGCGACGAGCTGTCATATCTGACACATCAAGACTCTCCATAATCTCTTTTACAGTAATAGTGCCTTTTGTGTTTACTGCTTCTAGAATACTATCTAGTTTTTCTTGCTTTAGCATCCTTATCACCTCGATTTCTACTATTATTATCTTACCATAAAAAGCTCAATCAATCAAATAGAAAAAAACAAAATAAAACAAAAACAAAAATATCATGGTTGTTTTAAACAAACCATGATATTTTGAATGATTAGCCAAATTAGTCTAAACCGTAGTTGTAATCCTCGTCTTGCATGGCTTCAACTTCACCAAGGAGGTAACCATTTCCGACTTGAGAGAAGAAGTCGTGGTTAGAAGTTCCTGTTGAAATACCGTTCATGACGATAGGATTGACATCATCAGCCGAATCTGGGAAGAGTGGATCTTGTCCTAGGTTCATAAGAGCTTTATTGGCATTGTAACGAAGGAAGGTTTTAACTTCCTCAGTCCAACCAACACCGTCATAGAGGCTTTCTGTATAGCCCTCTTCGTTCTCGTAGAGAGTGTAGAGCAGGTCGTACATCCATTCTTTGAGCTTTTCTTGCTCTTCTTCAGGCAATTCGTTGAAACCAAGTTGGAATTTGTAACCAATATAAGTTCCGTGAACAGACTCATCACGAATGATCAGTTTGATGATTTCTGCAACGTTGGCTAGTTTGTTGTTACCAAGATAGTAAAGCGGTGTAAAGAAACCAGAGTAGAAGAGGAAGGTTTCAAGGAAGACGCTGGCAACCTTCTTTTCAAGTGGGCTACCATTGAGATAGATTTCATTGATAATTTCCGCTTTTCTTTGTAAGTAGGGGTTAGTGTTGGTCCATTCAAAGATTTCTTCGATTTCAGCCTTGGTGTTTAAGGTAGAGAAGATAGAAGAATAGGATTTTGCGTGGACAGATTCCATAAACTGGATGTTGTTAAAAACAGCTTCCTCATGCGGTGTACGGATGTCTGAACGAAGAGCCTGAACCCCTGTTTCAGATTGCATGGTATCCAAAAGGGTCAAACCACCAAAGACTTTTCCAACCAAGTCTTTTTCTTTGTTTGATAGTTTTCTCCAGTCGTCTAGGTCATTTGACAAGGGGATACGCGTATCGAGCCAGAATTGCTCTGTCAGTTTTTCCCAAGTTGATTTGTCGATGACATCTTCGATGGCATTCCAGTTAATGGCTTTGTAGTAAGTTTCCATTTGAAATCTCTTTCTGTATGTAATAATGCGATTGTCAAATCATCTCTATTTTATCATAGTCTGAGAAGAGTATCGCACAAAAAGTCGGAAGCCCGACTTTTTAGTTTTTCATAGTATTTAAGATACTTATCAAGTTTTTTCTGGTGGGTAACTTAATCAGTAGTCTGAGAAAATGTGGTTGCCTCAGATAAAAATTAAATCACACAGCTTTCACATTGGTTAGCACCGACTTCTCCACCGTCGTCTGTAAAGGTACGGACGTAGTAGATAGACTTGATTCCCTTGTTAAAGGCATAGTTACGAAGGATTGACAGGTCACGTGTCGTTTGTTTGTTTTCCTTCTTCCATTCGTAAAGACCTTTTGGAATGTCGCTACGCATGAAGAGAGTGAGCGAAAGCCCTTGATCTACGTGCTCAGTTGCAGCCGCGTAAACATCAATCACCTTACGCATATCCATGTCATAAGCAGAAGTGTAGTAAGGGATAGTGTCTGTTGACAAGCCTGCGGCAGGGTAGTAGATCTTACCAATTTTCTTCTCTTGGCGTTCTTCGATACGTTGTGTAATAGGATGGATAGAAGCAGAAACGTCGTTGATGTAGCTGATAGAACCATTTGGAGCAACAGCTAGACGGTTTTGATGGTAAAGTCCATCTGCTTGAACCTTTTCTCGAAGTTCAGCCCAGTCAGTAGCGCTTGGAATAAAGACATCTTTAAAGAGCTCTTTGACACGGTCTGATTTTGGAACAAATTCGCCTGTCACATACTTGTCGAAGTAGCTTCCGTTAGCATAGTCTGATTTTTCAAAGTTGTGGAAGGTGATACCACGTTCACGCGCGATGTTATTAGATTCTACCAAGGTCCAGTAGTTCATAAGCATAAAGTAGATGCTTGTAAATTCAACTGACTCAGCTGATCCATATTCGATCAGTTGTTGGGCAAGGTAACTGTGAAGTCCCATTGCACCAAGCCCAAAGGTGTGGGCCAAGCTATTTCCGTGGTCGATAGTAGGAACAGCTACGATGTGTGAACTATCTGTAACGAAAGTAAGGGCACGAACCATAGCGCGGATAGAACGACCAAAGTCAGGTGACGTCATCATGTTGACCACGTTGGTTGAACCAAGGTTACATGAAACGTCCGTTCCCATTTGAAGGAATTCTTGAGCATCGTTGATCAAGCTTGGTTCTTGAACTTGAAGAATCTCGGAACACAAGTTACTCATGATAATCTTTCCATCGACAGGATTTGCACGGTTAGCCGTATCAATGTTGACGACATAAGGGTAACCAGATTCTTGTTGCAATTTAGAGATTTCAGTTTCCAAATCACGCGCCTTGATTTTTGTCTTGCGGATGTTTGGATTTGCGACCAATTCATCGTATTTTTCAGTGATGTCGATGTAGTTGAACGGTACACCGTACTCAAGCTCTACAGAGTAAGGGCTAAAGAGATACATTTCTTCATTTTTACGAGCTAATTCGTAGAATTTATCGGGCACCACAACACCGAGTGAAAGGGTCTTTACACGAACTTTTTCATCAGCATTTTCTTTCTTAGTGGAAAGGAAGGCGATGATATCTGGGTGAAAGACATTGAGGTAGACAACCCCAGCACCTTGACGCTGACCCAATTGGTTAGAGTAGGAGAAACTGTCTTCGAAGAGTTTCATAACTGGTACGACACCAGAAGCAGCACCTTCATAACCTTTGATAGGTGCGCCAGCTTCACGAAGGTTGCTGAGGGAAATTCCCACACCACCACCGATACGTGAAAGTTGGAGAGCTGAGTTGATAGAACGGCCGATAGAGTTCATATCATCAGTTACTTGGATTAAGAAGCAAGATACCAACTCCCCACGACGCGCACGACCAGCATTCAAGAAGGAAGGAGTAGCAGGTTGGTAGCGTTGGTGGATGATTTCATTGGCAATATCAGTCGCAATCGCCTCATCCCCGTCTGCAAAATAAAGTGCGTTAAAGAAGACACGGTCTTCCATGCTTTCAAGATAGTATTCCCCATCGTTAGTCTTCAAGGCATATTGATTGTAAAACTTATAGGCAGCCATGAAAGACTTGAATTGGAAATTTTGATCTTTAATAAATTGAGACAATTCTTCCAAGAATTCTGGGCGGTATTTCTTGATAAATGCTGTTTCAATGTAATTGTGTTCAATGAGGTAGTTGATTTTATCAGTGGTTGAATCAAAAACCATAGTGTTTGGAACTACATTTTCTTTAAAGAAGGCACCCAAGGCCTCTTTATCTTTATGAAGCATGATTTGTCCATTAACAGGACGGTTGATTTCGTTATTGAGACGGAAGTAGGTCACGTCCTCAAGATGTTTTAATCCCATAAAATTTCCCTTATCTAATTACAAAAGAAAGGCTTCTAAGTTAGCCCTAGAAGCAGTTTCTTCTGGATGATGTACTAAGATTATGCTAACTGTTTTAGTTTTCCTGGTTGGAAACCTGAAAAAACTTCAGTTGGTGTTTGGATAACAGGAGCAGCGCTGAAACCGAGCTCTTTAACTTGATCGATGTACTCTGGTTGCTCGTCGAGATTGATCTCACGATAAGCGACATTGTTGCTGTCCAAGAAACGCTTGGTCATCTTACATTGGACACAGTTGTTTTTAGAATAAACGGTTACCATTTTCGTAACTCCTCTTTCAAAATTGATTACTTTCTTAGTATATCAGAAAAAAAAACTTTGTCAAACTTTTTAAACTAAATCTTGTGCTAAAAAGTTACAGTTTCAAAAACAAAGCACAAGATATAGTGTTTTGTCAGAGTGTAAAATTGGGTTTTCATTGAACTATCAAAGTTTATCAAAACAAAAAAACTATATACTGTATATTGGTAAGACAAATAGAAGATTTTCAGCAAGTTATCTGAAAGGAAATAGAAGAAAGTCCATAAAACACTTGAAAAATAATCTAGAAGGTGATATAATACAGTCTTGTAAGGGTTATCACATATAATCCAAAAAAGAAATAACTAAAGGAGAGTCAAACTATGGCTTCTAAAGATTTCCACGTAGTGGCAGAAACAGGTATTCACGCACGTCCAGCAACATTGTTGGTTCAAACAGCTAGCAAATTTGCTTCAGATATCACTCTTGAATACAAAGGTAAATCAGTAAACCTTAAATCTATCATGGGTGTTATGAGTCTTGGTGTTGGCCAAGGTGCTGACGTTACAATTTCAGCTGAAGGTGCAGATGCTGACGACGCAATCGCTGCTATCACTGAAACTATGGAAAAAGAAGGATTGGCATAAGGAAAATGACAGAAATGCTTAAAGGAATCGCAGCATCTGACGGTGTTGCAGTTGCAAAAGCATATCTACTCGTTCAACCGGATTTGTCATTTGAGACTATTACAGTCGAAGATACAAACGCAGAAGAAGCTCGCCTTGATGCCGCTCTACAGGCATCACAAGACGAGCTTTCTGTTATTCGCGAGAAAGCAGTAGGTACGCTCGGTGAAGAAGCAGCTCAAGTTTTTGACGCTCACTTAATGGTTCTTGCTGACCCTGAAATGATCAGCCAAATCAAGGAAACAATCCGTGCGAAGAAAGTGAATGCAGAAGCAGGTCTGAAAGAAGTAACAGACATGTTTATCACTATCTTTGAAGGTATGGAAGACAACCCATACATGCAAGAACGCGCAGCGGATATCCGCGACGTGACAAAACGTGTATTGGCAAATCTCCTTGGTAAAAAATTGCCAAACCCAGCTTCTATCAATGAAGAAGTAATCGTGATTGCGCATGACTTGACTCCTTCAGATACAGCTCAATTGGACAAAAACTTTGTAAAAGCTTTTGTAACCAACATTGGTGGACGTACAAGCCACTCAGCTATCATGGCGCGTACGCTTGAAATTGCAGCAGTATTGGGTACAAACAACATCACTGAAATCGTTAAAGACGGTGATATTCTTGCCGTTAACGGTATCACAGGTGAGGTTATTATCAACCCAACTGATGAGCAAGCAGCTGAATTCAAGGCTGCTGGTGAAGCTTATGCGAAGCAAAAAGCTGAATGGGCGCTCTTGAAAGACGCTAAAACAGTAACTGCTGATGGTAAACACTTTGAATTGGCTGCCAACATCGGTACTCCAAAAGACGTTGAAGGTGTCAATGACAATGGTGCAGAAGCTGTTGGTCTTTACCGTACAGAGTTCTTGTACATGGATTCTCAAGACTTCCCAACAGAAGACGAGCAGTACGAAGCTTACAAGGCTGTACTTGAAGGAATGAACGGTAAACCTGTTGTCGTTCGTACAATGGATATCGGTGGGGATAAGGAGCTTCCTTACTTCGATATGCCTCACGAAATGAACCCATTCCTTGGATTCCGTGCCCTTCGTATCTCTATTTCTGAAACTGGAGATGCTATGTTCCGCACACAAATCCGTGCCCTTCTTCGTGCGTCTGTTCACGGTCAATTGCGTATCATGTTCCCAATGGTTGCGCTCTTGAAAGAATTCCGTGCAGCGAAAGCAGTCTTTGACGAAGAAAAAGCAAACCTTCTTGCTGAAGGTGTTGCAGTTGCGGATAATATCCAAGTTGGTATCATGATCGAAATCCCAGCAGCAGCAATGCTTGCAGACCAATTTGCTAAAGAAGTTGACTTCTTCTCAATTGGTACAAACGACTTGATCCAATACACAATGGCAGCAGACCGTATGAACGAACAAGTTTCATACCTTTACCAACCATACAACCCATCAATCCTACGTTTGATTAACAACGTTATTAAAGCAGCTCATGCTGAAGGTAAATGGGCTGGTATGTGTGGTGAGATGGCTGGTGACCAACAAGCTGTTCCACTTCTTGTAGGAATGGGCTTGGATGAGTTCTCTATGTCAGCAACATCAGTACTTCGTACACGTAGCTTGATGAAGAAACTCGATACAGCTAAGATGGAAGAGTACGCAAACCGTGCCCTTACAGAATGCTCAACAATGGAAGAAGTTCTTGAACTTCAAAAAGAATACGTTAATTTTGATTAATCGAAAAGTCCTTGCAACCCAGTTGCAGGGATTTTTTTTAAGAACTTTCAAGAAAATCTTTCTTATATAAACTCCATTCTAGAGAAAGTAGTGGGGCAGAATAAAAAAATACTTAACCGGTTCATAAAATTCTTGACAAGTTGCAAATTTAGGAGTAAACTATTAACCAGTTAAGTAATAGAGAGGAGTTTCTGCAATTTAGAAATGAATTGTAACTAGAAATATCAAAAAGAAAGTGAGTTTCGATGAAAATTAATAAAAAATACCTAGCTGGTTCTGCGGCGGCTTTAATTTTAAGTGTCTGTTCTTACGAGTTGGGACTGTATCAAGCCAGAACAGTCAAAGAAAATAATCGTGTTTCCTATATAGATGGAAAACAGGCTGCGCAAAAAACAGAGAATCTGACTCCTGATGAAGTCAGCAAGAAAGAAGGCATCAATGCGGAGCAAATCGTTATCAAGATAACAGACCAAGGCTATGTCACTTCACATGGCGACCACTATCATTATTACAATGGGAAGGTCCCTTATGATGCTATCATCAGTGAAGAGTTGCTGATGAAGGATCCAAACTACCAGCTCAAGGACGAGGATATTGTCAGTGAAATCAAGGGCGGTTATGTTATCAAGGTAGATGGAAAATACTATGTTTACCTTAAGGATGCAGCCCATGCGGATAATGTCCGTACAAAAGAAGAAATCAATCGACAAAAACAAGAACATAGTCAGTATCGTGAAGGAGGGACTTCAGCAAATGATGGCGCGGTAGCCTTGGCACGTTCACAGGGACGCTACACCACAGATGATGGTTACATCTTTAATGCATCCGATATCATTGAAGATACTGGTGATGCTTATATCGTTCCTCATGGCGACCATTACCATTATATTCCTAAGAGTGAGTTATCAGCCAGCGAATTGGCTGCTGCAGAAGCCTTTCTATCTGGTAGAAGTGGCCAATCAAATACGCCTACTTATCGCCGTAGCAATAACAACAGTGCTAGCAGCGATGTAGATAGATGGACCCTATCCTATAATAACCAAGGTAGTGGCTATACGAATACGAACACAGCTAACAACAGTAGCGACGATAGCCAAGCAAGTCAAAGTGATGAGAATATTGATGGCCTTCTGAAACAACTTTATGCCTTGCCACTTAGTCAACGACACGTGGAATCAGATGGACTAGTCTTTGATCCAGCGCAGATTACAAGAAAAACTGCGAATGGTGTTGCAGTGCCACACGGAGATCATTATCACTTCATCCCTTATTCTCAAATGTCTGACTTAGAGCAGAAGATTGCGAGAATGATTTCTGTAAAAGGACAAAATAACGGAAACAACAGGCCAGTAAATACTCAAAAGCCAACAAACAGTACAGTTGAGCATACATTTTTAGGAAATTCAATTAAGGCTTATGGTAAAGGTCTGGATGGCAAACCATACGATACTAGTGATGGATATGTATTCAGTAAAGATTCTATCTATTCAGTTGATAAATCAGGCATTATAGCAAGACATGGAAATCATTTCCATTATGTGGGATTTGGAGAGTTAGAACAGTTCGAATTAGATGAAGTTAGCAAGTGGATGAAGGAAAAAGGCCAACCTAATGAGAGTGTTATTCCTTCAGAGAATATGGATAACAAAGAAAAACCAAAATTTGATTCAAAAAAAGTGACTGGTAAAGTGACTAAAGATGGTAAAGTAGGCTATGTTCTTAAAGAGAACGGAAAAGAATACTTCTACTCTCGAGATGAACTTGATCTTACTCAAATTGCTTTTTCTGAACAAGAACTCATGCTTAAGGATCGAGATCATTATCGTTATGATATAGTAGACACAGGGATCAAACCGAGATTAGCTGTAGATGTCTCAAGTTTGCCGATGCATGCAGCGAATACTACCTATGATACTGGAAGTTCATTCATTATTCCACACATTGATCATATTCATGTTGTGCCTTACTCATGGTTAGAGCCCGATCAAATTGCGACTATTAAATATGTCATGCAACACCCTGAGGTTCGTCCTGAAGTTTGGTCTAAGCCGGGTCACGAGGATTCAGGTTCCGTTATTGCTAATGTGACTCCTCTTGAAAAACGCGCTGGAATGCAGAATTGGCAAATTATCCATTCTGCTGAAGAAGTTCAGAAAGCTCTAGCAGAAGGTCGATTTGCAACTCCAGATGGTTATATTTTTGATCCGAAAGATGTATTGGCAAAAGAAACTTTTGTATGGGAGGACAAATCATTTAGTATTCCAAGAGCTGGAGGTGGTTCATTGAGAAGTATCACTAAATCCGACTTATCAGAAGTAGAATGGAAACAAGCGCAGGACTTAATAGCCAAAAGAATGAAAGAAAAGGAATCTAAAACTGAAACGTCTACGCGTCCTAATGAAGAATTAAAACCTGATTCAAACAATACTGAAAACAGTGATAAGAATAAGACTACTGTAGATAAAACTGAGGAGCAACCGAAGAAAAATATAGGGGAGAATGAGACTGGTACAACCAACGAAATTCCTTCAAAAAATAAAGAAATTTCCAAAGAAGAAAATGATGATGATTTACCAGATTATGGGTTAGATAAAGTAACTTTAAATGAACATATAGAAAAGTTAGCGAAAATTGCCCAAATTGATCCTAAGTTTCTAATCTTTCAACCAGAAGGGGTTCAGTTTTACAATAAAAACGGTGAATTAGTGATGTATGACATTAAGACACTAAAACAAATAAAACCTTAAAAGATTTTTATTTGTTATAATCTATTCGAAAGGATATTGTTCTATTTTTGATAGAATAATGTCCTTTTCTTTGTTAAAAAAGCTGGGGGTTACTGTCTTAAAAAAATGACTCAAAGAGTCCTAAAACAGTGATTTTATTTTTGGCGATTAAAATCTTGACTTATTAAATAAAAAAAGATAAACTATTTACTAGTTAATTAAACGGTTAAATACTAGTTAAGGAGTAATGATGAAAAAAAGAACAATTCTACTATTAATGGCAAGTCTGTTGATTCTTGTCTTAGGAGCATGTAGCCAAAAAGAAAAACAAGAATCAAAAGGGATGAAGATTGTCACAAGTTTTTACCCAATCTATGCCATGGTCAAAGAGGTATCAGGTGACTTGAATGATGTACGGATGATTCAGTCAAGTAGTGGGATTCACTCCTTTGAACCATCAGCAAATGACATTGCTGCCATTTATGATGCGGATGTCTTTGTCTATCACTCTCATACGCTCGAATCTTGGGCTGGAAGTCTAGATCCTAACTTGAAAAATTCAAAAGTTAAGGTTTTAGAAGCTTCTGAAGGGATGACGTTGGAGCGTGTACCGGGTTTGGAAGATGTAGAAGCTGGTGATGGTATTGATGAAAAAACGCTCTATGACCCTCACACTTGGTTAGATCCTGAAAAAGCAGGCGAAGAGGCGCAGATTATTGCGGATAAACTTTCGGAGATTGACAGTGCTAATAAGGAGACGTATCAAAAGAATGCTAAAAACTTTATCGCTAAAGCACAAGAATTGACTAGGAAATACCAGCCTATTTTTGAAAAAGCGAGTCAAAAGACCTTTGTTACACAACACACAGCCTTTTCTTATCTCGCTAAACGCTTTGGTTTGAAACAACTTGGAATAGCAGGGATTTCCCCTGAACAAGAGCCAAGTCCGAGACAACTAACAGAAATTCAAGAATTCGTTAAGACCTATAAGGTTAAAACCATCTTTACTGAGAGCAATGCTTCTTCTAAAGTCGCTGAGACCTTGGTCAAATCAACAGGAGTTAGCCTAAAGACCCTCAATCCTTTAGAAGCAGATCCTGAAAATGACAAAACTTACTTAGAAAATCTAGAAGAAAATATGAATGTTCTTGCAGAAGAATTAAAATGAGGAGATGATAAAAATGAAGAAGAAATACCTTGCAGCAGGATCGGCTCTTGTCCTTTCCCTAAGCCTTTGCATCTATGCATTGAACCAACACCAGGTAGAAGGAAACAAAGATAATAACCGTGTGTCTTATGTCAATGGGAAGCAAGACACTCAAAAAACAGAGACCCAGACACCAGATCAAGTTAGCAAAAAAGAAGACATTCAGGCTGAACAAATTGTTGTGAAAATTACCGATCAAGGTTATGTGACTTCACATGGTGATCATTTCCATTATTACAATGGTAAAGTTCCTTTTGACGCGATTTTCAGCGAAGAACTGTTGATGAAAGATGCTAATTATCAACTGAAAGATGCTGACATTGTCAACGAAATCAAAGGTGGCTACATTATCAAGGTTGATGGTAAGTATTATGTCTACCTTAAAGATGTGGCTCATGCTGATAATATTCGTACGAAGGAGGAAATTGAGCGCCAAAAACAAGGTCATACTCATGATGCACCAACCTCTAACAGTGCAGTGGCGCTTGCTCAATCGCAAGGTCGCTATACCACTGATGATGGGTACATCTTTAATCCATCTGATATTATAGAGGATACTGGTGATGCTTATATTGTCCCTCATGGTGGACATTATCACTATATCCCAAAGAGTTCCTTGTCTGCTAGCGAATTGGCAGCTGCCCAAGCCTACCTCTCTGGAACTAGAAAACAAGCAAGTGTGACTGACTATCGTCCGAGTCCAAACACAACTAGTCAAACTAGCAATCCGAGTCAAGAAGCTGAAAGACCAAGCAATCCAGAAGAGAGCTTACAGAGTCTGTTGCAGCAACTCTATGCTCTTCCAAGTAGTCAACGTTATGCTGAATCAGATGGCTTGATTTTTGATCCTGCTAAGATTTCAAGTAGAACGCCGAGTGGCGTGGCGATTCCTCACGGAAATCACTATCATTTCATCCCATATACAAAGCTTTCTGCATTGGAAGAAAAGATTGCTCGTATGATTCCTTTATCTAGCGACAGTGGGAAGCCAACACCTTTAGAAAATCCAAGCAAACCAGCAGAGCATCCAGCTCAGCCAAATCATTCTCATGACCAAGACGGTGACCATGGAAGCCAGGATACCAACCATGAAGATCATGACCATGATGGAGAGGAGCATGACCATCACCACGGTGAAGAACATGATCATAGTTTTGCAGCTGACCGTGTTATTAGTGAAGATGAGCAAGGGTTTGTAGTTTCTCATGGAGATCACGCTCATTATTTCTTTAAGAAGGACTTGACTGCAGCCCAAATCAAAGCTGCCCAAGATCACTTGAAAGAAAATCATCAGTCTCAGCACGTTCAACCACTTGCAAAGACTGTGGAAAGTTTCTCAAGAGATGCTAGCGATGAAGAAAAAATCAAGTATATCTCACAGACCTACGGGGTTCCGCTCGAAGCGATTCGTATTTCAAATGGATTCTTTGTCTTTGGAAATCCGGATCAAGCCTATGATCCAACCCATATCCATCCTTATGCTGTTCGAAAAGAACATGTTCGTATTCCTCTCCAAACTGGAAATCCAGAACTGGATTTCCTAAATGAACTTTATACGACTGCCTTACGTGATGGGGTATCTCCTTATAGTTTACAGGTAGAAAGTGGTAGTTTTGTGATTCCTCACGGAGACCACAATCACTACATCAAGGTTCAAACTAAGGGCTATGAAGTGGCTTTGAAAAACAAGATTCCAGCCCTACAATCGACCTATCAACCTGGAGCATTTGATGAACAAACGGTTCTATCTAAAGTGGATCAACTGTTAGCAGATAGCAGAAGTCTCTACAAAGACCAGCCAATCATGCAGAGACGTGTTGAACTTGCTTTGGGGCAGTTCACCGAAAATATGAAAAAACTGGCAACAAACTCAACTGCTGGATACCTAGCAGCCTTGGATCTCTTTGATAAACAGTATATCCATGTGGATCAAAGTGTGACACCGGTTGAAACTTCACCTTTAGATAAGAAGTACCAAGCTCTAGTAGATAAGATCAATACATTGGATACAGATACTTATGGCTTGCCTAAGAAAGATCTTTTGGTACATTTGCAGGAAGCAAAACTAGCACAGGATGAGACAGAGTTGGCTGCCATTGAAGCGAAACTGCAGGCCTTGCAAGATTTCCGAGATCGAACAGGGGTTACAACAGTAGAGTACATCAAGTACTTCTACGAACATGTGTCTGATGGTCGTTTGAGAGAAGAACTTCGGAACCGTGTTGCCAAGTTGACATGGGAACTTTACCAGTCACAATCTTTCCTCAAAGCAACCGACTTGAACAAGTTATTCCCAACTATTTACCAAACTAAGTTAGAAGTAGAAGAAGCTCTCAAAGAAGAACCCGTTTCTACAAAAGTTGGTAAGACTATTCTAGATACGGAAAAAGTAGATAGTCAAACTGCTAAGACCGCCATCTATGAATTCCTAAAAGAACTCTACGGTGATTTTATGCCAGAAGAGCGGGTTAGTCATGTTAAGAAGGAAGAAGTGGATGCTCTCCTAACTAAAGCTGCCCAACTCCTAGCACGTGTCAAAGAAGATGGTGTCAAACAATCCTTAGCTGAAGAAGCAGCTAATATCAAAGCCGCTACTGAAAAGGAAAATGCAGACCTTGACGAAGCTAAAACACAACTTGAGGATATTTTAAATCGTATTGCAGCGACTATCCAACGAGAGAAAAAAGAAGCAGAACAAGATCCACAAACGGTGATTATCTACCAAAAACTCTATAATGTCTTGCTCTCTCTTCACAAGTATTTAGAGGATAACAAAGGATCCGATGCTGACTTTGAACGTGTTGATGCCCTATTTGATCAACTTGCAGCCAAAAGCAGTGATAAAGAAGGTCTCCTCACTCTAGCTAAAGAGATTATTAGCTTGAACCAAGAACTCCGTTCAAAAGCAAGTGAAACTGATAGCCAATCTAAGTCTGAGAAAGAAAGTAAAACAGCTGATTCTCAACCAACAGAAAAGCAAGTGCAAAGTGAGTCTGAGCCAAGTGCTCAACCGAACGAATAAAAAGAAAGGCGAAGTAGCTGAGCTACCTCGTCTTTTTTAGTCTTTATAAGATACAATGCCAATGATGGTATCCACCGCACGCTCCATAGTCTGAAGGCTGACGTATTCAAAGCGTCCATGCATGTTTTCACCACCTGCAAAGATATTTGGAGTTGGGATTCCCATAAAGGAAATCTTAGAGCCGTCTGTCCCTCCACGGATTGGTTCAATAATAGGCGTGATACCTAAATCTTCCATAACAGTCTTAGCAATAGTAATAGGTGTCATGTCTTTCTCGATGACTTCCTTCATATTGTAATACTGGTCTGTCAGAGTCAAGGTAACGCGATCATTCCCAAGCTCTTGATTCATCTTGTCAGCAATGTCCTGCATGGCTTTCTTACGAGCTTCAAAGGCATCTTTTTCAAAGTCTCGAATGATATAGCTTGCACGCGCCTCTTCAACACTACCTGACACATCCATAAGATGATAGAAACCTTGGTAACCATCTGTCAGTTCAGGTCGGTCATTCTCAGGAAGTTGATTATGAAAATCAATCGCTAGCTGAAGGGCATTGACCATTTGACCCTTTGCAGTACCAGGGTGAACATTGCGCCCTTGGAAATGAAGCTCAGCAGCAGCTGCTGAGAAAGTCTCGTATTGAAGTTCACCTAGCGGACCACCATCAATAGTATAGGCAAAGTCAACGTCAAAGTCATCTGCATCAAATTTATTGGCACCAACGCCAATTTCTTCATCAGGGCCAAAACCAACTCGAATCTCACAGTGTTTGATTTCGGGATGAGCAGTCAGGTATTCGATAGCAGTCATAATTTCAGCAATTCCTGACTTGTCATCAGCACCCAGCAAGGTCGTGCCATCAGTTGTGATAAGCGTTTGGCCTAGATATTTCTCAAGGCTCTTGAAATCAGCAGGATCGAGTTTAAATCCAGAATCGCCTAAGTCGATAGCTCCACCATCGTAGTTTTTGATGACTTGCGGATTAACTCCCTCAGCATTAAAGTCAGCAGTATCCATGTGGGAGATGAAGCCGATCTTACGTGTTAAAGACGGATCGTTAGCTGGTAAGGTCCCAATAGCAAAACCATTTGGAAGGTAGTAAACATTTTGCAGACCGACACGTTTCATTTCAGGAATAAGAACATTGGTCGCAAAATCTACCTGGCTTTGCGTACTTGGAGTAGTAGTAGAGTGTTCATCAGAACGCGTATTGACCTTAACGTAAGTCAAGAAACGATCTAAAAGGTTCGGATAAGTCATAAAAACTCCTTTAACAATTAAAAATAAAATGCTATCTTCAGAAAAACTAATTCTGAAGGTTTCATGATTTAATAATAAAATAACTCAAATCCATAATAATCTCAAATAGAAAAACGGTTATTCTATTCTTTTTCATTTTACCATAGAATAGTTTGAAAGACAAAGAAGAATCATGCTATTTTACAATCAATATAATATAAAATAATTATATTGATTGACACTGTTTTGAGTTTAGTGTACAATTGTTTTATAAATTATATAGATTGATATAGTAATAATATAAAAACATTCTAGTTAAGGAGAATAAAATGAACATTCGCTTTGATTTTAAGAAAGTTCAAATTATTGCGCGCCGTTTAGTTACACTGTTAGCTATTCTCTTTTTGTGTGCTCCGATAGGTATGTTAAATGCTGATTCTAATACAGAACCTCAGACAACTCTTCACAAGACAATTACTCCGATATACGGACAAGATGACAAGTATGAGTTGTCATTGGATATCACTTCTAAGCTTGGGACAGAAACTCAAACGGATCCCTTAGATGTTGTTTTAGTAGCAGATCTCTCAGGAAGTATGAACAAGAGAGATGTTCCTTCTTCTACTGGACGAACAATTACAAGATTGGATGCTTTAAAAAATACCCTTAAAGGGACTCGAGATCGTCAGGGATTAATTGATACGATTTTATCCAATTCAAATAATCGGTTATCCATGGTAGGTTTTGGCGGAAAGATTGATAATAAGTTTGCGGAACAAGCATGGAATGCCTACTACCGAAAATGGGAGTGGGGATATCGGTATTGGCCGTATGAAGAGAGAACAGCATTTTATGATGGTGTGTCCCCATGGGATGATGCGGAAACAATTTTAAATTGGAATAACGATGCTAGTGGTTCAAAGACTGCAGTTAGTAATATGAAGATTGCTGGTGGCAAATCAATAGGGACTGAATCAGGAATCGGTACAGGAACCAATATTAGCGCAGGTATTCGTATTGCCAATCAATTGATGGATAGTGCAAGGTCTAATGCTAAGAAAGTTGTTATTGTTCTATCAGATGGTTTTGCCAATATGTATTACAATGACAATGGTTATACAGTTTATAACTATAATAATCAAGATGGATCAGAAACGGCGCCTGAATGGTTCTGGAATAATTTAGATGGATCTATCAATAATCTAGCCTATAGTCTCGCTCCAAAACTAGATGGTTTTTATTCCATTAAGTTTCGTTATTCAAATAACGTCGATAGTATTACCAGTCTCCAATATTATATGAGACAACATAATGCTTCCATTCCAAACGAAATATTCTCCGCAAATGAAGAGGACCAGTTACAAGAAAGTTTCAAAGATATCACTGATAAGATTTTGCCTCTGGGAATTCACCGTGTGACTATCAAAGATGTTCTTTCTAAGTATGTCCAGCTATTACCGAACGGATCGTCAGAGTTTCGTGTAGTGAAAGAAACGGCTGGTAGCAGTGAAACATTAACCGAAGAGCAAGTAACTTTTGATACCAAGACAACCTCTGGTGGATTAGTGGAAGTTACGGCTAAATTTTCTCCGAATTATTCCTTGGAAGATGGGGCTCGATACGCTCTCAAATTTACTGTTACATCTAGTCAAGATGCTCTGGATGCCATTGCTGGTGATAAAAAGATAGAGGCTGGTGATGCTGATGGTTCTGATGTCAATAAACTCTATTCCAATAAAGGTGCCAGTGTCACCTATTCCTATGGAATAGGCACCTCACAAACCAAGACCAAAGAATACTCTGACAACCCAACATTTAAGCCTTCAGATCCATTAACGGTACCAGTGGAAGTTGAATGGCAAGGTGTGACGGGTGCGAGAACTGTTATTACAGCTGATCAACCGAGTAATATTGAACTGAAACTGGTTCAAAAGAACAAGAACGGAGGTTCTGATAATCAAGACTATCGAAAAACCAATGTGAATGTTGGTAAAAACGTATCTAATGAAACGAGGAACTTTGAAAAAGTTGCCAAAGGATATCAATACGATTTAATTGCACCGGACGTCCCAGCCTTTACCAAAGAAATAAAAAATGTTGGTACAGAATCTAAACCATCCTTTAAGGTAATCTATAAACAATTACCAAGCCTGACAATTAAAAAAGTGTTGAAATTCGAAAACAACTTGAACAAGGAGTTTTGGATTAAGGTAAAACTAACCTCTCCTGATTCTACGCCATTGAATGGAACTTTTGGTGAGATAACTGTTGTGAATGGTGAAGCGAAGATTCGTGTTGACAAACGAAAACGTTGGAAAGGTATTCTAAGCTATCTTCCTCGAGGAACCCATTACAAGGTTGAAGAAGAAGCGGCATCAACGAACGGTTACCACGTTACATATGAGAATCAAGAGGGCGATCTGAATAAAGACGAAATCAGCACTGTTACGAATCACAAGCTTCCAAGTTTATCCGTTACAAAAAAGGTTACTGGGGTATTTGCCAATCTATTAAAATCCTTCAAGATTACCATTAACATCAGGGATGCTCAGAATAGTCCACTGAATGGAACCTATACTGCAACGGTGAATAATAAAAGAACCCCTCTGCAATTTACGAATGGTCGAGCGTCTATTGAACTCAACAAAGATCAAACCATAAAAATTGATGGACTTCCACTCGATAGTTACTATACCGTAGAAGAGGAATCAAACTCTTCTCGTGGATATCAGGTTTCTTATGAAAATCAAGAAGGCAAACTGGATTGGAACAAGTCCGCGACAGTCACGAATAATAAGAATAGTGTACCTGAAACCGGAGTTGACTTCCTCAGCAGTACACTCATGTTAGGAATAATCCTTCCTCTAGGAGGAATCTTCTTTACAATCCTACTCGGATATCTAGTGGTACATAGGAGAAAATAATGCTACTTAAAAAGAAACATAAGAAAACAGTAACACAAGTCAATCGGGATAAGTCTCCGCCGAGTGTATGGGGAGATATCCTCTACTTAGTCAGTAAGCTTCTGATGGTTGGGTTTGTACTGGCCACCCTTTACTTTTTTGTCTTTGGACTATTGAGATACAATGACGATGGCATGAAGCCAGCCTTAAAGGATGGCGACTTAGTTGTCTATTATAGGTTGGATAAACGCTATTCGATTGGTGATCTGCTTGTCTATAATTATAAGGGCAAGGAAAGAGTGGCGCGTGTCATAGCAACTGAAGGAAGTACGATCGATATAAACGAAAATGGTCTCATCATCAACGGTTCTCCTCAACAAGAGCAGGATATCTACAAAGACACGCTGCTCTATAAGGAAGGGGCTAGCTTCCCGATGAAGGTCCCAGCAGGACAACTCTTTGTCCTCGGAGACAATCGAACAACGGCTGTAGATAGTCGTGCTTTTGGAACCATTCCGATACAGGATACCCATGGCAAGGTGGTAACAGTCCTAAGGCGACGGGGCTTTTGATGACAATTTATGAAAAAAGAAATTTAAAAATAAAAGGAATAATCATGAAAAAAACATTTTTTAAAAAATTAGTTACTGCAAGCATTGCAGCTGTAACCGCCTTGTCGGTCTTTAGAGGAGTGCCAACATTTGCGGATGATAATGATGTGGCAACTGCCAAAGCAACTGGTGAAACAAGTGCAAAAGTTTCTATTAATAAGGTGTTGAATATTGCGGAAGGAATTACAACACCTGAAGCAACTTTTACATTTACTTTCACCCCTAAAACTGGTACATCATCAAATGGTGCACCTTATGAAACGATTGATTCTTCTAATGGTCAAATTACAGATAAAAATGTATCTTATTCTGGAACAGACGTTTTAGCAACTGGCCAAACTAACATTAAGAAAGAAACCGGCGATATTTTTAGAGAAGTGAACTATACACATGCTGGTGAATATGTCTATACTGTTGCTGAAAAACAAAATGTTGGTTGGAAAGTTATTCAAAAAAATGGTTCACCTATTGATTTTATGACATATGATAATCGCAACTATGAAATGCACGTTATTGTTAAGAACAAAACTACAGGAGGAACATATATTTCTTCTGTGTATTTTAAACAAGTATCCCCAAGTGTGAATGGTAAAGTAAAACCATCTGAAAGTGGAACTACTTACAAATATGATCTTTTCACTAACATTTATCGTAAAAATGCTGGTAAAATTACAGATCCAAATGAACCAAACCCTAATAAACCAAATGTTTCAAAAGTTGACCCAAATGCTAAATCTTTAGTAATTAAAAAAGTTGTATCAGGTGCTACTGCAGATAAATCAAAAGATTTCACTTTCAAGCTTACTTTCACAAAAGCATCTACAGAAACTTCACAATCAATCACTGGTAAAATCGGTGAAACCTCAAAAACATTTGTCTATGGTCAAGAAACGACTATAACACTACGTCACGATCAATCTTTAGTGTTTGACACAATTCCTGCTGGTACTCGTTATAAATTGGTTGAAACTGGATCTCAAGGTTACACAGCTTCAGCTGCATATAAGGAGAACGGAGCATCAAAAAATCAAGCTGGTACAGTTTCTACAAATTTCACTCAAGATAGTATCCTTATTGGTGAAAAACCAAACGATAACACTATCACAAATAGCTTACCAGACGTTACCCCTACTGGTCTCTTGATTGATAACCTTCCTTTCATCTTGATGATTGGTCTTGGTTTGGCTGGATTTGTTGTTTTGTCTAAAAAACGCAGACAAGCTTAAGCAAGTGGTTTGACCGATGAAAATCAAGCGTGAGAAACCAAAAAGGAGTTTGTCTAGGCGTCTGGTCCTTGCTGTAGATGCATTGATGAATCATATCTTGCTCCTCTTGGCAGCCTTAGTCTTTCTCTTTGGTTTCTACGCCCTTTGGGATGCCAATCAGGTTTATTCTCAGGCTTCATCAAGTGAGTATGAGGCTTATAGACCTGTTAGTACCAGTGAGAAGGATGAGCTTGCTAGTTTTTCTGGCTTTCACAAGCTACAGCAAGTCAATCCAGAGGTTCTCGGTTGGATCAATGTCTATGGCACCAATATCGACTATCCCTTAGTTCAAGCCAAAGACAATGAAAAGTACCTGAACAAGGACTCAAAAGGAGAATTTGCAGCTACAGGAGCTATTTTCCTTGAGGCTCGAAATGAATCCAAGTTCGAAGACTTTAATACCATCATCTACGGACACCATGTAGAAAATGGGGTTATGTTTGGAGATGTAGCAAAGTTTTCTGATAAGGAATTTTTTGACCAGCATCGCTACGGTAGTATTTACTATAATGGCGTAGAAAAAGGTCTTGAGATCTTTGAGATGCTCGAGGTGGACGCCTATGACTTTAACATCTACGATCCAGGTATTAATGGGGATGATCGGCGCCAAGAATATATCGATCACTTACTCTCGGTTGCCATCCACAAACGAGACATTACACTGGGGCCCAATGACCATATCATCCTTCTCAGTACCTGTTTCCTAGACGTAACAAATGGGAGACATATCGTAGTTGCCAAGATTACGGATACGGTTCCAAAGAACACCTTCCATACGAAAAAATCAAAACCATTTCCTTACAGCGTCTTTGATGATTCGTCGCTCGGACGATTTCTTTCATCGATTCCTTTGTGGATATGGTACATCATCTTGTTTATCTTGCTCTTGCTATTGATCTTCTTGCTCATCATTCTCTACTTGATCTTGCGTCGTAGAAGAGAAGCAAAGGAAGAAGGAGCAGATACCATTACTGACTAAACTACCAATAAAAGAGAAAGGGACAGCCTCTCTTACTCTTTTATTTTCAAGGCTAGAAAGGAGAAAGAAGGGAATATGAAAACAAGTACAAATCACAAAGTCATAAAGGTCATTCTATCCCTCTTTCTAGCTTTTTTCTGTCTTTTTACAGCTGATAGAGCTCTTGCGAGCGACTACGATCATTATAATCCCATTGAAAAGGATGCCAGCAGTACGGGCTTTGAAACCTTGCAGCACCTGAACAAGGAAGTCTGTGGTTGGATTAGCCTTGATGGGACTAAGGTAGACTATCCCCTCTTGCAGAGTCAGGACAATGTCAAATACCTTGACCGCAATGCTTTTGGCGATTATACTGTGTCAGGTTCTATATTCCTAGACTATCGTTTTAACCCAAACTTTACCGACTTTAACACCATCATATATGGTCACTCCATGGCTTCTGGTGCTATGTTTGGGGAGATTCAAAAATTTGTGAATCAAGATTTTTTTGAAAAGCATCGCTATGGTTCTATCTACTACAATGGTCGAGAACGTGGTCTGGAGATATTTGGAATTTTAGAAGTGGATGCCTATGACACGGAGATTTACCGAACTTTGAGTTCCAACGATGAGGAACACCAGGCTTACTATCAATATCTGCTAAGTAAAGCCAAGTACAAGCGAGATGTTTCCTTGACCTCAACGGACAAGATTGTTCTGTTAAGCACCTGTTTCCTTAATATTACCAATGGACGACATATCCTCCTAGCTAAAATAACGGATGCGCCAGTAAAAGCAGCCCAGGATAAAAGTGGAGAAGCAGTAGGAACACGGTATTTCGATCAAGGGATTCCAACGCATTGGATTTATATCCTTGCCTTTCTTCTCCTGATTATCGTTATTTTACTCCTTGTCGTTATCATGCTAATCATGAGACGAGATAAAAAGACAAAAGAACAAAAGAAATAGTAGATGTCGGAAGCGTTTACTATTTTTTTCTTTCATGATAGAATAGATAGTGAAAATAATAACATAAGGATGATAACATGAAAAAAGCCATATTAATGATGACCTTTGGATCTCCAGAGGAGATTAGTTTTGAAGGAGTAGCAGAATTCTTTACAAACATTCGTCGTGGAGTTAGACCCCAAGACCACGAAATCCAGACCCTCTATGACAACTACGTCCTTATCGGTGGGACACCTTTGCAGCGGATTACAAGGGAAGAAGTTGCTTTAGTAAGAGAACGTATAGGGGAGGAGTACGGTATCTACTTTGCCAATAAGTTTTCTCGCCCCTTTATTCCAGACGTGATCAAGCAGATGGAAGCTAATGGTGTTGAAGAATGTATCTGCTTGATTTTGGAACCTCATTATTCTTTTTACTCAGTAATGGGGTATGAAAAGTTTCTGGAAAGCCAGCAGATCCGATTTTTAGTAATTAAGGACTGGTATCAACAACAGCCTTTGCTGGACTTCTGGACAGATGAGATTAGCAAAATTTTACGAAACCATGTGGGAGAAGAATCTTTCAAGGTAATCTTTTCAGCTCACAGTGTTCCCATTTTTGCCTTAGACTATGGAGATCCATATATCGATCAGATTTTCGATAATAGCAAGCTAATTGCTGAACAACTCGGCCTAACAGCCGACCAGTATACCAATACTTGGCAGAGCGAAAGCGATATTGGAATCCCTTGGATCAAGCCAGATGTCTTAGAATATTTACGAGAACAAAAGCAACATCCAGAGCATTATATTTTTGTCCCGATTAGCTTTATCAGTGAGCACATCGAAGTCTTGTTTGATAATGATGTGGAATGTTATGATTTGTGTCAAGAAATAGGTGTCACCTACCATCGTCCACCTATGCCCAATACGGATAGCCGTTTAATTGACGCTTTAGTTGCTACTGTACGAGCCAACGAAAACAAGGAATTTAAAGCTTTTCTCCCAGAAGAAGAAACCTTCGATGAGTTAGCGCCTTCGGCAACTACCAAAGACATCATGAAAGAGACAGACGACCTTCAGATGCCAGAATTTGTCAAAAAACTCATTGAGAAAAAAGGCCGTGAAAATGTGAAGATGCCTTACTTAATTAAGAAAATGCTCGAAAAGGCTGGGAAGTTACCAAAAGAGTAAAGAAAAAAGGATTTAGCTTTAAGCTAGATCCTTTATCTGTTTTATTTTTTCTCAAGAAGAGCTTTGATTTCTTGAAGAACTTCAAGTTCAGTTGGAGCAGCAGGTGCTTCCTCAACTACTTCCTCTTTCTTACGAAGGTTTTGCGCTTTTTCAATAGCTTTAATAACGAAGAAAAGCACAGTACCTACAACGAGAAAGTTGATAATAGCACTCAAGAATTTACCATATGTGACACCATTCCATGCAAGCTCAGCGATGTTTTGTACTTGCGCAGCTTCCAAAGCTGGGTTCAATAGAAGTGGAGTGATGATATCATTAACAAATGAAGTAACGATAGCACCAAAAGCAGAGGCAATGATCACACCGACAGCAAGGTCAACGACATTACCGCGAAGCAAGAATTCTTTAAGATCCTTTAACATTTTCATAAATTCCTTTCCTAATTTTCTAATTTATTATATCCTAAATTGTGACAAAAAGCAACTTGAACGCTCAAAGTGGTTAGTTGTTCCCTTTAAAAATATAGATTTTACTGAAAATATAGTTTAAAATGATGATCAAAATTTGTGCTAGAATAGTTTCAACAGTATTAACCCTATCTATATTAAATTCGACAAACTGGCCAATAATATCAGGAAAGGCTGTAACAAAGATATAAGTTAAAAGAAGGTCCAGTCCAAGAGTAGAGAGACGAGCTAAGAAAAACTTAGCTAGGCGAGTTAGCCAATTCCTTCTCTCTTGTTTAAAGACAATTGTATCATTTGTGAGAAAGGCAAAGAGAATCCCAATAAAATTTGCAAGGGCAGTTGCAAGGATTTCCTGGTGGCTGATATGGTAAATAACCAAACGTGATACAATAGAAACCAGAGTAGTAGCACCACCAAAAAATAGGTAGGAGAGGATTTCGTTATCAAAGAAAGCTTTTATTAGTTTTTTCATGATTTTAGTATAGCATAATGCTAGCTAATGTGCTATACTAGTAAGGTTGATAATCTCAACCCTTGGTGCTTAGCTTCTTTCACCAAGCATATTTTACGCGGGAAACCGCTAAAGGAGAAAACATGAAAAAATTAACTGTTCGTGACATGGCAGATATTGCTATCGTTGCTGCAATTTATGTGGTTTTGACTATTACGCCACCAATCAATGTTCTTAGTTTTGGGGCGTATCAGTTCCGTATTTCAGAAATGCTGAATTTCTTGGCATTTTACAACCCTAAATACATCATCGGTGTGACAATTGGATGTATGATTGCTAATTTATTTAGTAGTTTTGGCCTAATAGATGTCTTTGTTGGTGGAGGTTCTACCCTAGTTTTCCTTAGTCTAGGGGTATGGCTCTTTGCAAAATACAGCAAAGATTACCTCTTTAACGGATTGATTCGAAAAGATCATTTCTTCTTTTCAATCCTCTTCTCCATTTCAATGATTACCATTGCAGCTGAACTCCATATCTTGACAGAAGCTCCCTTCTTCTTCACATGGTTCTCTACTGGAATTGGTGAGTTTGCATCACTTATAGTGGGAGCGATTTTGATTGGTAAACTGGGACAGCGAATCGATCTAACAAAATAAGAAGTTTATAAGCTAGATTCTTGCTAAATCTAGCTTTTTTCATTCCATAAATTAAAAGAGAGCGCTTGACAAGAACATAGAACTATAGTATACTTTTTAGGTAAGCTGATTTAGCTCAGTTGGCAGAGCGCATCCATGGTAAGGATGAGGTCGCCGGTTCAATCCCGGCAATTAGCATTAAATAGATACAAAAAACCCTTATTTACAAGGGTTTTTGTTATGTCTGCCCCAAATTTTTCAAAGATATTTCTTATGCACCTGTATAAATGAAGCAAAGAGTTTTGGCTGTTGACAAAAGTGACTCTATCTAGTAGAATAGTAGATGCGATGAGTCGATAGGTAGTCTTCGGACTGCTATTGAGCATAAGGAGGTCATAACGCAGGAGCGGACCTTGATGAGTTGTGTGAACCTGCTCATCACATGAAGATGCCTCTTAGTCCCTGGTCAATGACTAGGGATTTTTAATTTTCAGAAAATATAACCCAAAAATGCTTTTCAATTTCTGGAAAAAGTAGTATAATACATCTATTATAGAAATTTTTAGAAAATTCCGAAAGAGGTTATTTATGGGATATACAGTTGCTGTAGTCGGCGCGACAGGTGCTGTCGGAGCTCAGATGATAAAAATGTTGGAAGAATCAACACTTCCAATCGATAAAATTCGTTACCTTGCTTCTGCACGTTCAGCAGGCAAGACTTTGAAATTTAAAGACCAAGATATTACGATTGAAGAAACGACTGAGACCGCTTTTGAGGGTGTTGATATTGCACTCTTCTCAGCAGGTGGTTCGACATCAGCTAAGTATGCACCATACGCAGTTCAAGCTGGAGCGGTAGTAGTAGATAACACATCTTATTTCCGTCAAAATCCAGATGTACCATTGGTTGTGCCGGAAGTCAATGCTCACGCACTTGATGCCCACAACGGGATTATTGCTTGCCCTAACTGTTCAACAATCCAAATGATGGTGGCTCTTGAGCCTGTTCGTCAAAAATGGGGCTTGGACCGTATCATCGTTTCAACATACCAAGCAGTCTCTGGTGCTGGTATGGGAGCGATCCTTGAAACACAACGTGAACTTCGTGAAGTCTTGAATGACGGTGTGAATCCACGTGATTTGCATGCGGAAATCTTACCTTCAGGTGGTGACAAGAAACACTATCCTATTGCCTTTAACGCTCTTCCACAAATTGATGTCTTCACTGACAATGATTACACTTACGAAGAGATGAAGATGACTAAGGAAACGAAGAAAATCATGGAAGACGATAGCATCGCAGTGTCTGCAACCTGTGTTCGTATTCCAGTTTTGTCAGCTCACTCTGAGTCAGTTTATATTGAAACAAAAGAAGTGGCTCCAATCGAAGAAGTGAAAGCAGCTATCGCAGCCTTTCCAGGTGCAGTTCTTGAGGATGACGTAGCGCATCAAATCTATCCGCAAGCCATCAATGCAGTTGGTTCACGTGATACCTTTGTTGGTCGTATCCGTAAAGACTTAGATGCTGAAAAAGGAATCCATATGTGGGTTGTTTCAGATAACCTTCTCAAAGGTGCTGCCTGGAACTCAGTTCAGATTGCAGAAACGCTTCACGAACGTGGATTGGTTCGTCCAACAGCTGAGTTGAAATTTGAATTAAAATAGTCATATCGTTTAGGAGTTCAGATGAACTCCTTCTTTGAAATAGAGAGGTGTTTCTCATGTCTTATCAAGATTTAAAAGAGTGTAAAATCATCACGGCCTTTATTACCCCTTTCCATGAGGATGGCTCCATCAACTTTGATGCTATTCCAGCATTGATCGAGCATTTGTTGGCCCATCATACAGATGGAATTCTTCTAGCTGGAACGACTGCTGAGAGTCCAACTTTGACTCACGATGAAGAGTTGGAACTCTTTGCTGCTGTACAAAAGATTGTCAATGGGCGCGTTCCTTTGATTGCAGGTGTTGGTACCAATGATACACGTGACTCGATCGAATTTGTCAAAGAAGTCGCAGACTTTGGTGGCTTCGCTGCTGGACTTGCTATCGTACCGTATTACAATAAACCTTCTCAAGAAGGCATGTATCAGCACTTTAAAGCGATTGCGGATGCATCAGATTTACCTATTATCATTTATAACATTCCAGGACGTGTGGTTGTCGAATTAACTCCAGAAACCATGCTTCGTTTGGCTGACCATCCAAATATCATTGGTGTCAAAGAATGTACTAGCTTGGCTAATATGGCTTACTTGATTGAGCACAAGCCAGAAGAGTTCTTGATTTATACTGGTGAAGATGGAGATGCCTTCCATGCCATGAACCTTGGTGCAGATGGGGTTATTTCTGTTGCCTCTCATACAAATGGGGACGAAATGCACGAAATGTTCACTGCCATTGCAGAAAGCGACATGAAGAAAGCTGCAGCTATTCAGCGTAAATTCATTCCTAAGGTCAATGCTCTCTTCTCTTATCCAAGTCCTGCACCTGTTAAGGCAGTTTTGAACTACATGGGATTTGAAGCTGGTCCAACTCGATTACCTCTCGTTCCAGCACCAGAAGAAGATGCCAAACGCATTATCAAAGTTGTTGTAGATGGCGACTACGAAGCGACTAAGGCAACTGTAACTGGTGTTTTAAGACCAGATTACTAACAAAGACAATAAAATCCATGACCGCAAGAACGATCATGGATTTTTCTTATTTTCCTAAACAGAATTGGCTAAAGAGTTGGGTAATGAGTTCATCAGGTGCGGCATCTCCAGTAATTTCTCCGAGAATTTCCCAAGTACGGGTCAAATCTACTTGAAGCAAATCAACTGGCATACCCAGTTCCAGCCCTTCGTTAACAGCTTGTAAGCTTTCGACTGCTTTTTCAATCAAGGAAATGTGACGGGCGTTGGACAAGTAAGTAGCGTCTTGCTCAACCAAACCAGCATTTTCAAAGAAGAGGTTGTTAATGCGTTCTTCAATCTTATCAATGTTTTGATTTTTAAGAACTGAAATACGGATGACATCTTCAGGGAGTTCTGAAGTTTCAATTGCTTCAGGAAGATCAGTTTTATTAAGTAGAATAATGCGGTTGGTATCTTGACTGATTTCTAAGAGTTGGCGATCTTGGGCGGTCAGTGGTTCACTGGCATTTAATACTAGCAGTACCAAGTCAGCTTCCTTGAGGGCTTTTCTCGAACGCTCAACACCGATTTGTTCCACGATATCATCTGTTTCCCGGATACCGGCTGTATCAATCAATTTGAGAGGAACCCCGTTAATGTTGACGTATTCTTCGATGACATCTCGTGTAGTACCAGCGATATCAGTTACGATGGCCTTGTCTTCACGAAGGAGATTGTTGAGAAGACTGGATTTCCCAACATTGGGACGGCCAATGATAGCTGTTGAAATTCCTTCACGAAGGATCTTACCGCGACGAGCTGTTCTAAGTAGATTGGTTAGCAACTGCTCAAACTCCATAGTCTTCTCGCGGACGACAGCAGTAGTGGCTTCCTCAACATCGTCATACTCAGGATAGTCGATATTGACCTCTACTTGGGCCAAGGTATTGAGAATTTCCTGACGAGTATTATTAATGAGTTCAGAAAGAGAACCATCCAATTGTTTGACTGCAATATTCATGGCCTTATCTGTCTTGGCACGGATGATGTCCATCACCGCCTCAGCCTGAGTCAAATCCACACGACCGTTTAGAAAAGCACGCTTGGTAAATTCACCAGGTTCTGCCAACCGAGCTCCTTCACGGATAGCTAGTTGGAGAATTTCGTTAGTCACCGCAATCCCGCCGTGGGTGTTAATCTCGATAATATCCTCACGAGTGAAGGTCTTTGGAGACTTCATAGCTCCAACCATAACTTCGTCCATGACCTTACCTGTCTGCGGGTCAATAATGTGACCGTAGTTGAGGGTATGGCTTGCAACCTTGCTCAAGTCTTTTCCTTTAAAAATCTTTTGCGCAATGGCAAAACTATCTGTTCCGCTCAGGCGGACAATACCAATGGCTCCTTCACCAAGTGGAGTAGAGATAGCAGCGATGGTATCAAATTCACGTGTAATCATACTATTTCCTTTTGTATTTCTTTTCTTAGGATAGGTATCCAAGCATCTCTTCAAATTGTAACAAAATTAGACTATTTCTTCAATGGATGCTACTTGGAGATTGAAAAAGCCTAAGCAATTCTGCTTAAGCTAGATTATTTGGTGCGCATTTCCCCTTGAGGGAAGTAGGTTCCTTCTGGCATGTCGTTGATGATGACATGAACGGCTGATTGAGGGGCTCCAGTGTTACGGACAACAGCTTCCGTTACTTCCTTAGCAAGAGCTTTTTTTTGCTCGAGCGTGCGTCCTTCAAATAAATCGATGCGTACAAATGGCATAATAGCTTCCTCCACTAGTTTTTGATTTCTTCTATTTTACCACATTTTGCCGTTTAAAGCTTCAGAAAATTATGATATACTAGAATGTAGCAAAAATTTAGAAATGGACGTGAAATAGAAGCATGGCACAGTTGTATTATCGTTATGGGACCATGAACTCTGGTAAGACGATTGAGATTCTCAAGGTGGCCTATAACTACGAGGAGCAAGGAAAGGGAGTTGTGATTATGACTTCGGCTCTGGATACACGTGACGGTGTTGGCTATGTATCTAGTCGAATCGGTATGAAACGCCCAGCCATTGCGATTGAGGAAACGACGGATATCTTTGGCTATATCCGAGACTTACCTGAGAAACCATACTGTGTGCTAGTCGATGAGGCTCAGTTTCTCAAGCGTCACCATGTTTATGACCTTGCTCGTGTTGTTGATGAGTTAGACATACCTGTCATGGCTTTTGGTTTGAAGAATGACTTTCGCAATGAATTGTTCGAAGGTTCCAAATATCTCTTGCTTTTAGCAGATAAGATTGACGAAATCAAGACCATTTGTCAGTATTGTAAGAAAAAGGCGACTATGGTGTTGCGAACTCAAGATGGCGTGCCAGTCTATGATGGAGAACAAATTCAGATCGGTGGAAATGAAACCTATATCTCAGTCTGCCGTAAACATTATTTTGCCCCTGAAATCAATAAGGAGAATGAAGAAAAATGAACATTTATGATCAACTACAAGCTGTAGAAGACCGTTATGAAGAATTAGGAGAATTGCTCAGTGACCCTGATGTGGTATCTGATACCAAACGTTTCATGGAGCTTTCAAAAGAAGAGGCTTCCACTCGCGATACGGTAACAGCCTACCGTGAGTACAAACAAGTCCTTCAAAACATCGTCGATGCTGAAGAGATGATTAAGGAATCAGGTGGAGATGCGGACTTGGAGGAAATGGCTAAGCAAGAACTCAAAGATGCCAAGACTGAAAAAGAAGAGTATGAAGAAAAATTGAAAATCTTGCTCCTTCCTAAGGATCCAAACGATGATAAGAACATCATCCTTGAAATCCGTGGAGCTGCTGGTGGAGATGAAGCAGCGCTCTTCGCCGGGGATTTGCTAACTATGTACCAAAAGTATGCGGAAGCCCAAGGCTGGCGCTTTGAAGTCATGGAAGCTTCTATGAATGGTGTCGGTGGTTTCAAGGAAGTGGTTGCTATGGTTTCTGGTCAGTCTGTATACTCTAAACTCAAGTACGAATCAGGTGCCCACCGTGTGCAACGTGTCCCTGTAACAGAGAGCCAAGGCCGTGTACACACTTCGACAGCGACAGTCCTTGTCATGCCTGAAGTGGAAGAAGTAGAATACGATATTGATCCAAAAGACCTTCGTGTTGACATCTACCACGCATCTGGTGCTGGTGGTCAGAACGTCAATAAGGTTGCGACTGCCGTGCGTATCGTTCACTTGCCAACCAATATCAAGGTTGAGATGCAGGAAGAACGTACCCAGCAGAAAAACCGTGAGAAGGCCATGAAAATCATCCGTGCGCGTGTTGCTGACCACTTTGCACAAATTGCCCAGGATGAACAAGACGCTGAGCGTAAGTCTACTATTGGTACTGGTGACCGTTCAGAACGTATCCGTACTTACAATTTCCCACAAAACCGTGTCACAGACCACCGTATTGGCTTGACCCTCCAAAAACTAGATACGATTTTGTCTGGTAAATTGGATGAAGTTGTGGATGCCTTGGTGCTTTATGACCAAACACAAAAATTAGAAGAATTAAACAAATAATGAAATTAGCTCAATTATTTTCAGATTTTGAAGAAGAGTTGATAAGACAAGGAGAGGAAGCAGAAAGCCTCTCTTTTGTCTATCGTAGCTTAAAAAATCTCTCTTTTACAGACTTTGTCTTTGCCCTCCAGCAAGAGGTAACAGAGGAAGAAACACAATTTGTAGAAGAAATTTTCCAGCAGTTAGCGTCTCATAAACCAGCTCAGTATATCATTGGTCACGCAGATTTCTTTGGGATGCAGTTAAAAGTAGATGAGCGGGTTTTGATTCCTCGTCCAGAGACAGAAGAGTTGGTAGAACTTATCCTGGCCGAAAATCCTAAGGATAAGCTTAAGGTCCTAGATATCGGGACTGGAAGTGGCGCCATAGCCCTTGGATTAGCAAAAAACAGACCAGATTGGTCAGTGACAGCAGCAGATATTTCCCAAGACGCCTTAGAGCTTGCATCAGAGAATGCTAGAAATCAAAATCTTAATATATTTTTTAAAAAATCTGATTGTTTTGCAGAAATTTCTGAAAAATATGATATAATTGTATCCAATCCACCCTATATCTCTCGTGAAGATGAGTCAGAGGTTGGTTTGAATGTTTTGCATTCGGAGCCTCATCTAGCTCTCTTTGCAGATGAGGATGGCCTAGCTATTTACCGCAGAATTGCGGAAGATGCAAAAGACTATCTCACAGATGGTGGTAAGATTTACCTTGAAATTGGATACAAGCAAGGTCAAAGTGTTCCTGCACTTTTTAGGAAACATCTTCCTGAAAAACGAGTACGAACACTCAGGGACCAATTTGGTCAAGATAGGATGGTTGTAGTTGATGATGGACAGGATTAGACAAGAGTTGGAAAAGGGCGGAGCTGTTGTTTTGCCTACAGAGACAGTTTATGGTCTCTTTGCTAAGGCCTTAGACGAAAAAGCTGTCGACCATGTTTACCAACTCAAACGTCGTCCTAGAGATAAGGCACTCAATCTTAATGTCGCTTCTCTAGAGGACATCTTGCACTTTTCAAAGAATCAGCCAGCTTATCTACAAAAACTTGTAGAGAATTTTTTACCAGGTCCCTTGACCATTATCCTTGAAGCCAATGACCGAGTTCCCTATTGGGTCAACTCTGGTCTTTCAACGGTGGGATTTCGGATGCCGAGTCACCCCATTACACTTGATTTGATTCGAGAGACAGGTCCTTTGATTGGGCCGTCTGCCAATATTTCAGGTCAGGCGAGTGGAGTGACCTTTGCTCAAATTCTAGAGGATTTTGACCAAGAGGTTTTGGGGCTGGAGGACGACGCTTTTCTAACTGGACAGGATTCGACTATTTTGGATTTGTCTGGAGATAAGGTGAAAATCTTACGCCAAGGGGCAATTAAACGAGAAGATATTCTTGCTCGGTTGCCAGAGATTTCTTTTGAGGAGGAATGAGATGCTAAGAGATTTGCAAGAAACAGATGTGAATGCTATATGTGAGATTAACCAAGAGGCTTTGGGTTATTCTTTTAGTCCAGAGGACACAGCTAGTCAACTAGCTAAATTATCTCAGGATTCCCATCATTTCCTACTTGGCTATGAGGATGAAGTCAGCCATGTCCTACTTGGATATGTCCATGCTGAAGTTTATGAATCCCTCTATTCCAAAGCAGGATTTAATATCTTAGGCTTAGCGGTTTCACCTCAAGCACAAGGGCAAGGTATCGGTAAAAGCTTACTGCAAGGGTTGGATCAAGAAGCAAAAAGACGGGGTTATGGGTTTATCCGCTTAAACTCTGCTGATCATCGTCTGGGAGCTCATGCATTTTATGAAAAAGTTGGTTATACTTGTGATAAAGTGCAGAAACGGTTTATTCGCATCTTTTAGTTTATTTTCTTATTGAAAAACAAACTAAAGGACCAGTCACACTATAAAGGAGAAGACCTATGATTTTTGACAAAGACGATTTTAAAGCATACGATGCTGATCTATGGAATGCTATTGCCAAAGAAGAAGAACGCCAACAAAACAATATCGAGTTGATTGCTTCGGAAAACGTTGTTTCCAAGGCTGTTATGGCAGCTCAAGGGTCTATCTTGACAAACAAATATGCCGAGGGTTACCCAGGGCGCCGTTATTATGGTGGAACGGATGTAGTAGACGTGGTAGAGACTCTGGCAATTGAACGCGCGAAAGAAATTTTCGGGGCTAAATTTGCCAATGTCCAACCTCACTCAGGAAGCCAAGCCAACTGTGCTGCATACATGGCCTTGATTGAGCCAGGTGATACGGTTATGGGAATGGATTTGGCTGCTGGTGGGCACTTGACCCACGGAGCTCCTGTTAGCTTCTCTGGTCAAACCTACAACTTTGTTTCTTATAGCGTGGATCCTGAAACAGAACTCTTGGACTTTGATGCCATCTTGAAACAAGCCCAAGAAGTAAAACCTAAACTAATCGTAGCAGGTGCTTCAGCCTATTCTCAAATTATCGACTTTTCAAAATTCCGTGAAATCGCAGACGCTGTTGGGGCTAAGCTCATGGTCGATATGGCCCATATCGCTGGTTTGGTTGCTGCTGGTCTACATCCAAGTCCAGTACCATACGCTCATATCACAACAACAACGACCCACAAAACCCTTCGTGGACCTCGTGGTGGCTTGATCTTGACAAATGATAAGGACCTAGCTAAGAAAATCAACTCAGCTATTTTCCCTGGTATTCAAGGCGGTCCTTTGGAGCATGTTGTGGCGGCTAAGGCGGTTTCATTCAAAGAAGTTTTGGATCCAGCCTTCAAGGAATATGCTGCTAATGTCATCAAAAACAGCAAGGCTATGGTTGAAGTCTTCTTGCAAGACCCTGATTTCCGTATCATTTCTGGCGGTACTGAAAACCATCTCTTCCTAGTGGATGTGACTAAGGTTGTAGAAAACGGAAAAGTTGCTCAAAACTTGCTAGATGAAGTTAATATTACCCTAAATAAAAATTCAATCCCTTACGAAACTTTGTCACCATTCAAGACAAGTGGGATTCGTATCGGATCTGCAGCCATCACTGCACGTGGATTTGGTGAAGTAGAAAGCCGTAAAGTGGCTGAACTCATCATTAAAACCCTTAAGAATGCAGAAAATGAAGCTGTCTTAGAAGAAGTGAGAAGTGAAGTCAAAGCGTTGACAGATGCCTTCCCACTATACGAGGACTAATACTTTTATGGACATTTATATTAAGAAAGCCATTATCCATCAGTTCAGTCCGGATGATACCGAGCTGTTTCTAGCGGATAAATTTCTCAATATCACTCCAAAAATCGAAGAATATCTGCGCAAAAAAATCGAACGTGTGTATTCAGATGAAGCCAAGACTGGGATTTTCGAAGAAGAAAATCCCTTCTTCAATCACATCACAGATGATTTATTGGAGACATCAGTAACACTGGCTAATCTCTGGAAAGAGGAGTTCAGCATTTCTGAAAATCTCAAGACCAATGACTTGGTTTTTGTTCAGTTTTCTAAAGAAGGCGTTGAACATTTCGCTTTCTTGCGAATTGCTCTACGTGAGACCTTGACCCACCTTGGAGGAGAAGTTGATAATCCAATCAAGCTAACTCAGAATAACCTGCCTGGATTTGGAACGGGAGCTGACGAGGCCTTGGTGGTTAATCTACAGAGTCGCAAGTACCACCTCATCGAAAAACGTATCAAGTACAATGGGACTTTTTTGAACTACTTTTCAGAGAATCTTCTTGCTGTAGCCCCTAAGATTTCACCAAAGAAGTCCATCAAGGAACTGGAAAAAACGGCTCAGAGAATTGCAGAGTCCTTTAACACAGATGATTTTCAATTTCAATCCAAGGTCAAATCAGCGATTTTCAACAATCTGGAAGAAAGCAATGAACTGTCACCTGAAAAATTGGCTAATGACCTTTTTGACAACAATCTGACAGCTCGTTTGAGCTTTATCGACCAAGTCAAGGAAGCTGTACCAGAACCAGTCCAGTTCGATGAAATTGATGCCAGTCGTCAGCTCAAGAAATTTGAAAACCAAAAACTTTCCTTGTCAAATGGAATTGAACTCATCGTTCCAAATAATGTTTACCAAGATGCAGAGTCTGTTGAGTTTATCCAAAATGACAATGGAACCTATTCTATCTTAATCAAAAATATCGAGGATATTCAAAGTAAATAATGTTTAAATTTATAAGAAGAGTGCTTGTGCTAGCAGTCTTCCTTTTCGCAGGATACAAAGCTTATCATATCCATCAGGATGTTAAACAAGTCATGACCTACCAACCCATGGTTCGAGAAATCCTCAGTGAAAGAGATACCCCAGCCAATGAAGAGTTGGTGCTCGCCATGATTTATACGGAAACGAAGGGAAAAGAGCGGGATGTCATGCAATCTAGTGAGTCTGCTAGTGGCGCTACCAATACCATCAAAGACGATGCCTCTAGTATTCGCCAAGGGGTTCAGACACTAACAGATAATCTCTATTTGGCACAGAGCAAAGGAGTAGATGTCTGGACCGCTGTTCAAGCCTATAATTTTGGGCCTGCCTATATCGACTTTATCGCTCAGAATGGTAAGGAAAATACTTTGGCCCTAGCCAAGCGTTACTCCCGAGAAACGGTCGCTCCAATCCTTGGCAATACTACTGGGAAGACCTACACCTATATCAACCCTATTTCTATCTTTCACGGAGCCGAACTCTATGAAAATGGTGGAAATTATTACTACTCGAGACAGGTTCGCTTTAATCTCTATATCATGAAATTCTTTAATTTCTTTTAAGCATCTGGTTTGACCAGGTGTTTTTCACTATAAGCTTTCTTTAAGATTGTTTTATTACCCTAGAAAGGTAAAGGAGGGAATATCCCATGAGAAAGAAATTCTTTCTAACAAGTGCTGTAGTATTGTGGGCCGCAACAGCTATGACAAGCGTCCACGCAGCAACCGATGTTCAAAAAGTAATCGATGAAACCTATGTACAACCTGAATATGTTCTAGGTTCTTCTCTATCTGAAGACCAGAAAAACCAAACTCTTAGCAAACTTGGCTATGACGCTTCAAAAGACACCAAAGATATCAAAACAATGACACCGGATATCTATTCGAAAATTATGAATGTGGCTAATGATGCTAGTCTACAGCTCTATTCATCATCCAAGATTCAAAAGCTGGGGGATAAGTCGCCTCTAGAAGTCAAGATTGAAACGCCTGAAAATATCACCAAGGTGACGCAGGATATGTACCGTAACGCAGCAGTGACGCTGGGAGTGGAGCATGCCAAAATCACAGTTGCAGCACCCATTCCAGTTACAGGAGAGAGCGCCCTAGCAGGGATTTACTACTCGTTAGAGGCCAATGGTGCCAAAGTACCGCAAGCCAATAAAGACTTGGCCCAAGAGGAGCTAAAAGCCTTATCCGATATTAATGCTGAAAACAAGGATAAGTCAGGATATGATGCCAATAAACTCAATGTCGCTTTGGCAGATATCAAGGCAGGAATCGCAAAAGCAAAAGAAGCCAAAGGTAATCTGACAGAAGAAGATGTCCGCAAAATCGTTGAAGATACACTAAAAAACTACAAACTCGATCAGGTTATAACAGGAAACCAGGTCAATATCATCATCAATTTTGCACTTAACCTCTCAAAGAGTGACATTTTGAACAATGCTGATTTCACTAAAACCCTAAATGACCTCAAGGAAAGTATTGTATCCCAAGCTGGAGATAGCTTTAAAAATATAAACCTCAACTTTGATGCCAATAAAGCGCTAGAAGACGGGGGCAACTTCTTTAGCTCCCTTTGGCAAGCCATTGTCAACTTCTTCAAGAGTTTTGGTGCTTAGGTCATTTCATGATATAATAGATGGTAACAGAAATGTTGCCGTCTTTTTTTCTCGGCCGATAGAAAGTGAAAAATATGTTAAAGAAAAATGATATTGTAGAAGTTGAAATTGTCGATTTGACCCATGAAGGTGCTGGAGTTGCTAAGGTAGAAGGTTTGGTTTTCTTTGTAGAAAATGCTCTACCAACTGAGAAAATCCTCATGCGAGTCCTTAAAGTCAATAAAAAGATCGGCTATGGAAAAGTTGAAGAATACCTTACATATTCTCCGCATCGTAACCAAGACCTTGACATAGCTTATCTACGCTCAGGTATCGCTGATTTGGGGCATCTTGCCTATCCAGAGCAGCTCAAGTTTAAAACCAAGCAAGTCAAAGATAGTCTCTACAAGATTGCTGGCATTACAGATGTAGAGGTCTCTGAAACGCTCGGCATGGGGCACCCAGTCCAGTATCGCAATAAGGCGCAGGTGCCCGTTCGTCGAGTGAATGGTGTCTTGGAAACTGGTTTTTTCCGTAAAAATTCGCATGATCTCATGCCCCTCGAAGATTTCTTTATCCAAGATCCTGTCATTGACCAAGTCGTAGTAGTTCTACGCGATTTGCTTCGTCGTTTTGATTTAAAACCTTATGACGAAAAGGAACAGTCTGGCTTGATTCGAAATCTTGTGGTGCGACGTGGGCACTATTCAGGGCAAATCATGGTCATTTTAGTAACAACTCGTCCGAAAGTTTTCCGAGTAGAGCAATTGATTGAACACCTTATCAAGCAGTTCCCAGAGATTGTCTCTGTCATGCAAAATATCAACGATCAGAATACCAATGCGATTTTTGGTAAGGAGTGGCGCACTCTTTATGGTCAAGACTATATTACGGACCAGATGTTGGAAAATGACTACCAAATCGCTGGGCCAGCTTTTTATCAAGTAAATACTGAAATGACAGAGAAACTTTATCAAACAGCTATTGACTTTGCGGAGTTAAGAGAAGATGATGTGGTAATCGACGCTTATTCTGGTATTGGAACGATTGGCCTCTCTGTTGCGAAACACGTCAAGGAAGTCTATGGAGTTGAGGTCATCCAAGAAGCAGTTGAGAATAGCCAGAAGAATGCTACCTTGAATAATATCACTAATGCACACTATGTCTGTGACACAGCTGAAAATGCCATGAAGAATTGGCTCAGGGAAGGCATCCAACTAACTGCTATCTTAGTCGACCCACCACGCAAGGGCTTGACCGAAAGCTTTATCAAAGCAAGCGCTCAAACAGGAGCTAATCGTATTGCCTATATCTCTTGTAATGTCGCCACCATGGCGCGTGATATCAAACTCTACCAAGAATTAGGCTATGAATTGAAGAAAGTCCAGCCGGTGGATCTTTTTCCTCAAACGCATCATGTTGAGTGTGTGAGTTTGTTAGTGAAACGCAGTTAAACCTCAAAAGGTTCACCCAAACCTTTTGAGTCCCACAGACGCATCATGTTGAGGCGGTATCACTGCTTGTACGAGCTACAGAGTAGAGAAGTGAAGGTAGAAAAGTAGTTTATACTCTTATAAAAAATCTAGAAAATTTATAGTAACAATACTAACTTACAGGAGTTAATAACTTTTTACAATATTACTTCAGTAAACAATTAAAATTCTTAGTCTTTAGTATAAAATGTTTTTTTTATGGACTAATTATGTGCTAGATAATGGACAGAATAATTAGCACATAGAAAGAGAAAAATTGACAGATGGACTAAGGTAGAATTGTCAGTAACTGTGACCGAATGGTTAAGGTCTTTTTGTAGTTTTAGTGGTATAATAAACAATATGAATAAGCTGTTTTGGGAGGACGAAATGACTGATAGTATTAAAGTGAAGAAAGTTGAAATAGACTCTAAAAAAATTCCCTTAGACAGCTCAACAAACGTCTCTGAGAAGATAAAATTGGGACAAAATACTACATCTATTTCTGTTTTGGCTGATACCTTTAGTAACTTTCAAGCAACTGTAAACGCTAACATTATTTCAGAATTAATTGCAACTTCAAATGTATTAAGTTCAGCTAAATTAGTAGATTTTGCTAATTTGACGACTCCTTTAGTAAGTCTGCCTTCATTAATTCAAGTGGAAAAAAGCGCTATTAATGTCATGTCAGAAGTGGTTGCGTCGTACAATAAAACGTTATCAAGTACACACTTGCAAGCAATTCAAAACATTGCAGATTCTGCAAAAAATTTAATTGCTAGCTATCAAATTGATTATTCAAAGATTTTTAGTGGCATCAATGAACTTTTAAAATCACTGCCTTCGATTTATACAAAAGAAGAAATTGAGCAGATTATTTCTCGAGTTCAACTGCTGGCAGAAAATGGATGGGTTATTTATTTTCGTGATAGAAGTGTTTATCAACGTTTACTTGCTGAGGAATGGAATACCATGGAGGACGAATGGATAGAGCTGCTTAGGGATAAACTAAAAAATGAGGATTTTATTATTGACTTACAAAATTCGCCGTGTTATTCAGCTCCTCTTGTAAAATCAATGGTTGATTGCTACTTTAATCGAAACTTTTATGCAGCATACACTCTGGGAAGTTTGGCAATTGATGGTGCACTAAATAGAATTTCAGAAATGACTTCATTAGAGAAAAAAATACCAGTAGGTCACCGAGCGATTAAAGAAATTGATAGTATATTTATTGATAAGTCGTTTAGCGATGTAGGACTGATGCACTGGCTGTATAGTTTCTTCAAAGATACTAATAGATTTACACTTGATGAACCAAATCGTCATATGATTAGTCATGGTCGGTGGGAGAAAGAAATCGAAGAACAAGAGTTTTTGAAGTTATTTAATGCAATGTTGTATATTTGTGATGAGTATGATTATTGGGAAGAAGTTATTCGTTATGAACAAGACAACTAAGTATTTTGGGAGGTTAAACACCTATGCTTGAAATATATCCTTTTATTCAGGAGCTAGTTAAGTGTGAAACGACCATACAGAAAATAGAAGTTTTCAATAGATGGAACCTTCATGAGTGTAGAGTTTTTCTATTTGATGAAGAAAAGTCAAATTTTGGTAATATAGGCAAATCATTTAGCTATGGAAAGTTTAATCTGATTGGTTTGGGAGATTACCAAAAAATTTGGGTTATTGATAAAAATACTGTGAATGCTAAGGATAATTTCTTACCCGTTGCCAGAATTATCAATTATGACTTAAACATTTTTACCTACATACATGATTTATATAGAGGGAGAAATGTCCCTGATAAGGAGAATTTAATTAAGTTTTTACACGAGATTAAATCGTTGCGTCTAACAAATAATATTTCAACTGCTTTAATGGAAAGATATACCACCCCACTAAATCGTGAATTATTAGCCAAAATGATTGAAAGTTATGTTTATTTTGATAGCACTGATTTTGAAGTTTTTCAATCTAATGTGCCTCAGACTCTAAAACCAGATAAATATATTTGGATGAAAGAAATCTGGGAAGATGCAGAAAACTACCTAAGCAAGGATGAGGTGATACAACAGTATGAGGCAGTGTGTTGCTATATATTGAAAGCATTCATTTTGAAAAATACAAAAAATCTTTCTACAAAAGCTAAAGTCGCTGAGTTTAAACGCTATTGTTTTGAGGATTTATGCGTATTTTTAGAATTGGAAATGACTTTATTAATACTTTTTTTGAAAAATGATAGTGCCGTTCAAGAAATATTTAAAAAGTTGCAGCTAGGGGCTAAGAATTTAATTGATAAAATACATAATACAGCATGGGATATTTTTCATATAAGACTATTGGAACAAAGTACTTTATTCAATTGTATTGAAAACTCAGATGTGATTTATCTCCATTATTTCGCAACTGCGGATTCTGGGGTGGCTGAGGTATTGCGAGTCAATCCGATTAAAATGCTGGTTTATTATAATGAAAAACTTATACCTATACGTCGATATGATGCAGTAGATTTCTTCACTCAAGATGAATTAGATTTTTATACTACTGCAGAAAAAATTACATTACGTGCGACGAAAGTTCAGAGTATTGATTTCTGTTCTATAAAGCAAGGATTGGTCAGTGAGTTAGGGGATTTCCTTACTAAATAAATTTTAATAGTTCCGTTCTGTAGTATTATTCCAAAATCACTTTTACATACTTTCGTTCTATAATATAGAAGTTTGCTAGCACCACATGTCGAGTGTCTATCACTGCTTGTACGAGCTGAGGCATCAGCGAAGTAGGAGTAGATGCTCTGCCCATGGGATAGGACTCTCGTAGAATGAGGAGGGAAACCGACGAAATGATACGGTAAGTCCGAACCGCTGAGTGCATGGCTCTGCTCTTCCGATATGAGACAGTCGAAAAGTAGAAGGGGATGGTATTGGTATCAATCAATGAGTAACAAAGTAACAGCATGATTCGAAACATTTGCTTGTAATTTGCGGAGGAACATCAATATGGATGGAATAACAAAAGATTCTATAAAAACGGCTAAGCTAATAAAACAATTATGGCCCCAATTGACCGATAAAGAAGCTTTTGATGAAGTAAAAAAATATACGAATGGCAAAAATACTGCAATCTTTACTGAAGTTGAAGGTGACACAATTGTAGGTCTAGCACTATGTTCACTCAGATTTGATTATGTTGAAGGTTGTAAATATAGTCCTGTTGGATTCTTAGAAGGGATTATTGTCGACGAGGAATATCGTTTAAAGGATATTGCTAAAAATCTCTGTACAAAATGTGAGGAATGGGCGAAAAATAAAGGATGTAAGGAATTTGCAAGTGACTGTACTTTAACGAATACGGATTCTATAAGATTTCATCTCAATATTGGATTTCAGGAAGCAAAAAGAATTATTCATTTTAAGAAGAAATTATAATTTCAGAACGTGAATAAACTTGTTTAAACTTTATGTCTCTTTAGAAAGTGTGCTAACTTGAAAGAACAAATTTTTTTGATGGGTGGGAATCCCCCAATAACGAAATATAGCATTGTTGATAAAATTGTATTATCAAGCAAGATTGAAAGAATTGTTATTTTTACAGTTTTTAGAGACAATTGGCAACCCTATATGAAAAAGTACACGGAAGTTTTCCAAAGTCAATTTCATAATCTAAACACTGATTACTTACTTTTGGACACTGAGCAGATTGATTTTGATAGTTATTTAGATGCTGATCTAATCATCATCGGTGGAGGAAATACGGAAAAATATATAGCTACTTATGTCAATCAGGAGTTCAAGAATTATATCGATCATATGCTTAATAAAGGGGCAAAAGTTATAGGGTTTTCTGCAGGAGCCCTATTATTAGGAGAAAAAGTCTATGTCTCACCTAATGATAATTCAGAACATCAGATAAAGATAAAAAATGGATTAGGAGTCTTTAGTCAGTTTTTAATTAGTGTCCATTATGATTCCTGGAATGATAAAGCAAATAAGGATAGAGCTGAAGAACTTGTTGATGTTCCCATAATTCCACTAAATGATCATTCATGTCTTGTATTGGATAAACTTGGAAATATCATAGAGAAAATTGACTAGTTTTAATCATGCGAATCTGAATCTACGAAACTAAAGTATTGACGAAATGAATAATGAAAAGCCTTGATTGTAAGGCTTTTTTTGTTTTTTATGATAGAATATAGGTAGTTATAATCGAGAGCAACTAAGAAGCAGTAACAAATATTACATATAAAATAATAAAAATAAGGAAGATAAAATGACAGAAATTGACAAAAAGAATTTAAAAAATTATCTTTATTGTACATTTGGAATTACTTATATATCTTGGGGGCTTCTTGCCATATTTACACAATCTTATATTTTGGGATTAGAGACATTTATAGGAAGAATATTACATATAGTTGGTGCACTTGGACCAGCTATTGCAAGTGGCTTTTATTTAAAAAGTAATAATATAAAATTTAAACATTTTTTATTTAATAAGATAGAAAATAGTAGTATTTATTTCATTTATCATATGTTAGCAATTTTGATACTATTTTCTGTATCTTCCTTAGAATTAAACGGAGTATCAATTTATCTGATGCCATTATTCTTTATACAACTAATTTTTTTTGGTGGTGGACATGAAGAATTAGGATGGAGAGGAATATTACAACTATTACTTGATAAAAAATATACTTATTGGCAATCTAATTTGATTGTAGGATCAATTTGGGGAATATGGCATCTGCCTTTATGGTTTATAGTTGGAGAAAGTCATCAAGGATTTCCTTTTATTTTATTTTTTATATATACATTATTTTTAAGTTTTGTTTTAGGGCTTCTTTACCGTCAAACGAAATCTGTGGGTTACTGTATATTATTTCATGCGTTCGCAAATTTGTTAAATCTTTATTTTGTGCTAAAAATTAATGTTATTTTTATTATCATTTTTATTGCTTATTTAATTTATACAATATTGGCGAGTAATAGAATTAGTAAGGAAACAACATTTTAAAATTTAGATCAGGATATCCATTATTGAAAGTAACGTGTGGTCATTCTAGATAATCAATGTTAGAGACTTTTCTATTTGATGAGACATCACTGCTTGTACGAGCTGATTAAACAAGGATGTAGCTAGTGAAAGTCCTAAAGTAAGGAGTTTAAAGATGAAATTTCATGAATTTGGTGATAAGAATTTGCCTCCTATTTTACTGATACATGGTGGTGGCAGTTCTTGGTGGAATTATCTTCGTCAAGCACGAATCCTGTCAGAAGAATACCGTATTATTCTACCCACTTTGAATGGCCACGGCGAGGAATATCAACTTGATTATGTTTCTACTGAAGATTCTGCTTTGGAGATTCTAGACTATATCAAAGCAAACTGTGGTGGGAAATTGTTTGCAATCGGTGGTGTTTCACTTGGTGGTCAAATTGCCATGGAGCTTTTATCTTTAGACAGTGAAATTGCTGAGAAGGCCATCATAGATGGAAGCCTTTGTATTCCTCAACCAAGGTTAGCTAAAATCAGCATCTTTCTAGTGTCTCTATTTGGTAAACTGATGTTCAATAAATTCTCTTGCAAACTTCAGTTAAGCATGATGAACAAACTCTATCCTAAACTGGCTTATCCAGAGGAAATAAAAGATTATTATTTGGAGGATTTGCCAAGGACGCCTATCAAAACATTGGTGACCATTTACAAAAACTATATGGGATGTTACAAGCTGAAAGATATGATTTCTGCTAGCAAGGCTCAGGTTCTGTATATCTATGGTGAAAAAGAATTGAACTGTGTGAAAGAATCAGCGAAATTATTTCATCAGCTACATTCAAACACAATTTTGTATGAAGCAAAGGGCTATAACCACGGTTATTTATCAGCTTACCTGCCTTATGAGTGGATTGATTTGGTGGTGCCATTTTTAAAGAGTGACTCATTAGAAATGTGTAACGAATCTGATATGCCATAAGGAGGAATCTTATGCTAGGAGCAATTATTGGAGATATTGTAGGTTCAGTTTACGAATGGAATAATATCAAAACGAAAGACTTTCCATTATTTCGGAAGGATTGTTTTTTCACGGATGATACGGTAAGTCCGAACCACTGAGTGTGTGAGTTTGTTAGTGAAACATTTTTAATATTTATAAGATTTAAAGTTGATTACAAAAAGGAAGTATTATCATGGGAATATTCGATGATTTTGAGTACAAAGAAAACTACCTAGATGAAGAAAAAGTAATTGAAATACTTAAAAAGATTTTAAGAGCAATTCATCTAAATAATTATAGAGATATTTTGGATTGTGTTGATGGTTCAGAAGTTGATGATGTAAGAGAGTTACTTGAATATATTGACGATTCATTACAATTAAATGATTTTGATAAAATTGATGAATATGGTGTAGATTGTAATTTCCATCCGAATTATGAGTACTCCCAACTACAAGTTTATGAATTTAATGATCAAACTGGCTTTGTTGTTGAATATGAGATGACCTCCGATTCTGAATTAGTAGATTTAACCCTACAATTAGAATTTTTATACAATAATGATGGTTACAAAATAACTTCTATAGATGTCGATCCTGGATAAACCAAACTTAATTATCTTCGTTATATGATAAATGCGTATATTAAGGCTAGATAATTTGATTGTAAGTTGCTTAAAATATCGGTTAGTTTTTCAAATATTGGGAAAATGAAATATGTATCTATTGGAATTGTACCAAAATGATTATTCTAAAGATTTAGTCGTGTTTGATTTTTTAGAAGATGGAAAAGACTTTGTATCTCACTGATGATACGGTAAGTCCGAACCGCTGAGTGTGTGAGTTTGTTAGTGAAACATTGCTAATCCTCAAAATAAAGAAACTAAAACTCCATTATTTTGAGATGACAACCTAAACTGTTTTTAAGGAGGTAAAATATTGATAGAGAGTAGACCTGGGTTTGATAAAATCACATCCTTTGATGAATTTAATAAATACTATTGGTATCGTGATGAACTTTCACAGATATGCAAGTCATTAGGGCTTGAATATAGAGGTACAAAACAGGAACTCAATGATATTATTGAGCAGTACTTCAAGGGGAATTTGATTAAAAAATCATCAATAAAAAGCAAGAAGAAACAAGTAGAAGTCGTTACTTTAGATACGCCCTTACTTGAATGTGGATTCGCCTTTAATGCACACTTTAGAGAATATTTCTCAACTCTAACAGGTGTTTCGCCCTTTAAATTTACTGCTGATATGGCCACTGCCTGGAGAAAAGTCAAAAGAGAACATGATTTGAGTTTTACAATCCAAGATATGCTAAAAGTTTATTATGGAGATTCAGATTATGCCAAGTATGACCATTCGGTTTGTCAATGGAATCAATTTTTAAAGGATTTCTGTGCAGACGAAAATAGTGGCAACTACTCGAACAAACTAAAAGTAGCTTCTATTCTTTGGAAAGAAGTTAGAAATTCAAAAAATGCAAAAATTTATTCAAAAAATCTTTTGACTGAATATGCTGATAAAATAAAAGAGTATGGTAAGGTAGTTCAATAGAAATGATTTCATTTTGATATTTTTGATTTGATTGCTGTTGACTTAGCTGAATTAAAGCAGTATCTAAGTTTAAAGTAAGTTACAATCATTTTAAGCGATTTTGAGCAAGTCAAGGATATTTTTTCTGAAGACGGAGTAAGTAGTGAGCTAGTGTAAATTTACACACATCTATTTGTCTTTTTAAACGGATTTATATAATAAAAAAATATGGAGGATATTTTATGATACAAGTAAATGAGTTTATTAATAAAGTAGATATTACAGATAGTGATAATGTCAATTGTGAATTTGAAGTACGTAAAAAGGCAATGGATTTTTATAAGAAGTATCCTTTTTATGAGGAAGATGATTGGGGGATTATTAAGTTTCAAAACTCAGTTAATCAATATAATACTTTAATGGATGCCCAAAAATATAATGAGATTGAAGCATATAAAGAAAAATCAGAATCAGGCTATAAGGGAGCTCATTTGCTTGTCAATAAATCGAAAGGTATTGCACTTACGGCTGACATCCTTACTTCAATTAAGCTACCTTGTGAAAGAATTGCAAGTGTCGAAACTAGCTTAAAAGGTGGTAAAGAAATAAAAGACGGGATATTAAAAGGTGATTTAGAAATACCACATGATTTGGAACCTTATTTTAAAGCTTTTGCTATTGTTTACTATTGGTGTGGAAATATGATGCCAGTGGTGGAAAGTTTCATCCCTGGAAGTGATGGAGCAGATAACTGGCTTTGGAAGATGAATATAATAATTAATTGTCATAAAGGTGGTCCCCATCAAAACTGGAGAGATTGGATTAAAGAAAACTGGGGAGAAGATCTAAACAAATTCATCACAGATTACTATTTTGAAGATTGTTTTGACAAGGATAGTTTAATCATAAAGAATATTGTTCCAAGTCTCAAAGAAGACTATGTTGTTTCATTAAGTTGTCATTACTTACATCTCATTCAAGAAAATGAACATAAATTAGCAAAAGAATTTTTAATCAATCATGTAAAAGTGATTATTCAAAGAAGTTACCGAATTGAAAATAAATTTCATGGGGATTGGAAGAAAAAGGAAGAGGACGAGGTAAAAGAAATTTTTAAAGAGATTTTCGCGCAAGCTGGATTTAATGGCAAACAGATTAATAAAATGCTTTCTTTATTTTAGATAATCGTTAATATTCTAGCGCCAATCGTTTGATATTATCTGATAATCTTTACTTTAAACTATGTTTTATATGCTCGAAATTCACAGTAAACTCTTTGTCTATGTTTTTATAAATTAATGCCCAGTACGTCAGATTTCTCTTTTCTGAATTTTCATTGTATAATAGGGATACATTTAGTTTCATATAATGAAATATAAAGATTTCTAACGAATATTAAGGAGAAAATCAATGAAAAAAGTAATGTTAATTATCAACCCTACCTCTGGTGGGGAAAAGGCTTTGGATTACAAAGAAAAGCTGGAGAATAAAGCAAAAGAATATTTTGAGCATGTTGAAACCAAAATTACCGAAAAAGCACTGGATGCAACACACTTTGCTGAGGAAGCGTCTCGTGAGCAGTACGATGCAGTGGTGTGTTTTGGTGGAGATGGGACTGTAAACGAAGTCATTTCGGGTATTGCTGAGAGAGACTACACTCCGAAGTTAGGGATTATCCCTGGCGGTACGGGCAACCTCATTACAAAACTGTTGGAAATCAATCAAGACATCGATGGCGCGATAGATGAACTCGATTTTAATTTAACCAACAAGATTGATATCGGTAAAGCAAATGATAACTATTTTGGTTATATTTTTAGTATCGGTTCTCTGCCTGAGGCGATTCACAATGTGGAGATCGAGGACAAAACAAAATTTGGTATTCTTGCCTATGCTGTAAATACCATGAAGTCTGTGATGACGGATCAGGTCTTTAACATTAAGATTGAGACAGAAAATGGAAATTATGATGGTGAAGCTAGTCATGTTTTGGTTCTCTTGACAAATTACTTCGCTGATAAGAAAATCTTTGAAGAAGACAAAGATGGCTATGCTAATATTTTGATTCTAAAAGATGCTTCTATATTCTCTAAATTATCCGTTATTCCTGATTTACTAAAAGGGGATGTTGTTGGCAATGATAATATTGAGTATATCAGAGCACGTAATATTAAAATCTCTTCAGATAGTGAATTGGAGTCAGATGTTGACGGCGATAAATCGGATAACCTACCTGTAGAAATCAAGGTACTGGGCCAGCATATTGAAGTCTTTTCACAACCGAAAGAGTAGATGGTAGAAACAAGTTTGTCTTTCACTGAGAAATCAAGTTTTATCAAGGATTGGAGGAAGGATGAATTCTCTATTTGATGAATTTCGAACAATTTGTTCACATTTAAACCAAGTCGGAATCACTCCGACGCTCATGGGGTCTTTGGGGTTTGAATACCGTTCAAATGAAGAATGGGGGCCGTCTGACATTGACATTCATGTGCCTGGTGACCCTAGAGGTTGGGAAGCACCTGATCATCTCAGGATTTATGACTGGGACAAGATAATGAAAGTGATGAATCACTTAGGCTATACCTTAATAGATATTCATGAGCATGAATTCCAAAAAGATGGTGTGAGCGTTGAATTTGGGAGTATCGATTCCTTACCTGATTTTGCAGGAGTTTCGGAATCAGATATAGAGCTTATTCATCGCGAGGACATCACTTTTCGTCTTCCAAGTTTAGAACAGTATTTCAGTATATACAAGGCTTCTTCCCAAGATTCCTATCGAAATGACCACAATAACAATAAGGATTTTAAAAAGATAGAGTGGCTGGAAAGACATTTGTAAATCATCATTTGAAAAGTAGCAAGTTGTAAGACTGGCTGCTTTTTTATTTTGAAAAACAATCTACTCAAAATTACGGACTAGTCTTGAAAATAAAATTTTAAAGTAGTATACTAGAATTAAAATTATGAAAATGTTTGCGTTGCAAAGCGATTCAAAGTAAACTAGGAGACAGATACAATGGAATTAACTGCCATTTACCATAGACCAGAGTCGGAGTATGCTTATCTCTATAAGGATAAGATAATGCACATTCGTATCCGGACTAAGAAAGATGATATTGAAAGCATCCATTTGCATTATGGAGACACTTTTATCTTTTTAGAGGACCATTATGAAGCAAGCAAGGCGATGGTCAAAGTAACTTCTGATGCCTTATTTGATTACTGGCAAGCGGAAGTTTCAGTTGGCTATGCGCGACTACAGTATCTTTTTGAGCTTAAAGATAAGCAAGGTCAGGGTATTTTGTACAGCGATAAGGGATGTGTTGAAAACACGCTAGAAAATCTTCATTATGAAGGAAATGGCTTTAAAATTCCTTATATCCACGAGATTGATGCTTGCTATGTTCCTGACTGGGTATCAAATACAGTTTGGTATCAGATTTTCCCGGAACGTTTTGCTAATGGGAACCTTGAGATTTCACCTGAAGGTGCGCTAGCTTGGGATTCCTCTATCAAACCAAAGACGAGCGATTTTTTTGGTGGTGATTTACAGGGAATTATTGATTATCTAGATTACTTGCAAGACTTAGGGATTACAGGTCTTTATCTCTGTCCGATTTTTGAATCCCCAAGCAATCACAAGTATAATACGACGGATTATTTCGAAATTGACCATCATTTTGGAGACAAGGAAACTTTCCGTAAACTGGTGGAGGAGGCCCATCAGAGAGGCATGAAGATCATGCTGGACGCTGTTTTCAACCATATCGGGGACCAGTCTCCACAATGGCAGGATGTTCTCAAGCATGGTGAAAAGTCGGAATATAAAGACTGGTTCCATGTTCAAGAATTCCCCGTGACCAAGGATAAGCTGGGAAACCCAAGAAAACTCCCTTACCATACCTTTGCCTTTGCCAGCTATATGCCCAAGCTAAATACAGCCAATCCTCAAGTGAGGGACTATTTGTTGAGCGTTGCGACCTACTGGATTGAAGAGTTTGATATTGATGCTTGGCGCTTGGATGTGGCAAATGAAGTGGACCATCAATTTTGGCGAGATTTCCGTAAGGCTGTTTTGGCTAAAAAGCCTGACCTTTATATTCTTGGAGAAGTCTGGCATACTTCACAGCCCTGGCTGAATGGCGATGAATTTCACGCAGTTATGAATTATCCTCTCTCTGACAGTATCAAGGATTATTTCTTGCGTGGGACTAAGAAGTCACCTCAATTTATCGATGAGATCAATAGCCAATCTATGTACTATAGACAGCAGATTTCGGAAGTGATGTTCAATCTTTTGGATTCGCACGATACGGAGCGCATTTTGGCTACTGCTAAGGGAGATGTTCAACTGGTTAAATCTGCCCTTGCCTGCCTCTTTCTACAAAGGGGGACACCGTGTTTCTACTATGGAACTGAGTTGGAGTTAGGTGGAGGGCCAGACCCAGATTGTCGTCGTGTCATGCCTTGGGACCGTGTTTCTGACAGTAATGATATGCTTCATTTCATGAAGAAATTGATTCAGCTTCGCAAGGATGTTTCTGGCATTATCCGACATGGAACCTATAGTCTGCAAGAAATCAGTCCCGATGTAGTATCATTAACATGGGATTATGATGGACAAAAAATCCAAGCTATTTTTAACCAATCAATTGAAAACTATCTTATAGAAGATAGTGATGCTGTAGCGTTAGCCAGTCATTACCAAGAATTGGAGCAGCAACTGGTGATATTGCCTAAAGGTTTCGTCATTCAATAAAAAATAGGATTAAAAAGACTGTAATGAATGGGTGATTCGTGCAGTCTTTTTTTGACTTATGTAGTATAATAAAACTAAGTCACGGATTACCGGATGAGGGATTAGTGAAGAGTGTTTAAAGAAAAATAGAGACTTGTGCTTTAGAAAGGAAATTTCATGAAACGAACGAGAAAAGTAGTAGCCTTGGGATTGTGTTTGCCCTTATTTCTTGGATTGGCTGCTTGTCACCAAAATAATACGAGCACTGACGCTACAAATCAGACACAGACCAGCTCTGATAAAGTTCCTTGGACGGCTTCATATTCCAATCTAAACGGTCAAGTCAGTACCGAAGAGGTCAAATCTCTCTTATCAGCTCACTTGGACCCAAATAGTGTTGAGGCATTTTTCAATCTTGTCACAGACTATAATGCGACTGTCGGCTCTACTGGCTTAAGTGGGGATTTTGCCTCCTTTACGAAGTCAGAATACGACGTAGAGAAAATTAGTAATCTATGGAATGAAAAAAAGGGTGACTTTGTCGGGACCAACTGCCGTATTAATAGTTATGCGCTCTTGAAAAATTCGGTCACAATTCCAAAACTTGAAAAGAATGATCAGCTGCTTTTTGTGGATAACGATGCTATCGATAAGGGAAAAGTATTTGATTCGAAAGATAAGGAAGAGTTTGATATTCTATTTTCTAGGGTGGAGACGGAAGCAACGACGGATGTAAAAGTTCACGCGCAGAAGATGGAGAAATTCTTTTCCCAGTTTCAATTCAATGATAAAGCTCGAATGTTGTCTGTTGTGTTGCATGATAATTTGGATGGGGAGTATCTTTTTGTAGGGCACGTTGGTGTTTTAGTGCCAGCTGAGGAGGGTTTCTTATTTGTAGAGAAACTGACGTTTGAAGAGCCTTATCAAGCTATTAAGTTTGCGAGCAAGGAAGATTGTTACAAGTATCTATCCACCAAATATGCGAATTACACAGGTGACGGCCTAGCTAAGCCTTTCATCATGGACAATGAAAAGTGGGTTGAAGGATATTAATGTAGGCAAAGGTGATGAGATGGAAACAGTAATAGCGCTTTTAGTTGTCATTCTTATCGGATTCTGGGCTGTAAACATTCTCAAGCCTCGTAAGGAAAATAAAAAAGAAAGATTTATTGGCTATATGCAGCGCTATGATATTGACGGCGAGGGCTATCAGTCAGAAGTCTGGGAAGTAGCAGAAGATGAGAATGAGAAATAAGGAGGAGAGTCCAAAAACAGTAGATTTCTTGCCTTTTTCAAGAAAGGGGACTAATAGGAGGAAACATTATGGGAATGATTGCTAATTATCAATATCTATCTGACAATAAATTAAGCCAAATAAAGCGGTATTCTTGTCAGGAAGAGGATTTGCTTGACTTGGTAGAGGATTATCTTGAGGGAAATGATACGTTGATAGATATTGACAAAATGTGGGATGCCTTACTCTTTGTTATGACAGGTTTTAGTAGTTCAGAATTTATGGATGACGATCCCTTGAGAGAAGCTGTCTTGGGAGTAACTTCTTTAGAAAATGTATCGGAGTATATAGCCTATACTGAACACTCAAAGATAGCTGAGATTGTTCAAGCATTAGAGAATTTTGACATGGATAGGGCTTTAGCTAACTTTAGCATGGAAGCATGCAAGAAGGCAGATTTATACCCCGATATTTGGGATTATCTTGAAGAAGAGGAAGAAATCAAGGATGATATTCGAACCTGTTTTGTAAAATTGAAAAACTTTTATAAGAAAATCTTAACTCTCAAAGGAAATGTCTTAGTGACTATTTGTTAAGTACTTTTCCAACTGTTAGTCAGGTGCGTGATGAATGTACATCTAGAAAATCAAACACCTGATGATTTGTCTGGTGAAGGAAATATTCCACCGTGTAGTCGGACGGGATAGATAGAAATTGGTTATAGAATTTGTAAGCATAATAGATTTTAAACTTTAAGACGGAGGATTAAAGAAATGGGAAAAATTGAATGGGACCAGATAAAGACTCGCTTAGATGCCTTGCTTGTCATTGATGAGTATCGAACAGATCCAAACAAGACATGGCTTCGATTGATTGTTAAGACTGAGGAAAGCTACGGAGTCCGTTACCTTATCGACAACGGTTCTGGTGATTCTCTAGATGTGATCTTTACTGATAAAATGATCCTTATAAAGGGCTTTGACCATGAAAGCAGTTTGAGTCAATTTGCTGCGGATGAGTGGAATCAAGACATCATAGACGGATTTTATAAAGGACTGGATGAAAAGTATCAAAACCTATACTCAGAAGAACAAAAAGATGAAACAACCTTCTTTATCTGGTATGACGATCAAGAGCATCAAAATACCTACCAAGATCAGGATGGTGGTGAATGGTTACTATCTTATTTCTTTGATAGTTTTGAGCGATTTCATGAGTTTGTGACGTATTACTATTCAATTACCGTAGATGAGGACTTACTTAGAAAACTCTACAATCAAGGTCAGCTTTCAGAAGTAGAATTGGAGCAGTTGATTCGTACTTCCTAGCTGGAAATACTTATAAAATCTGATGAAAAGAACTGATTTTCAATATCAAGTCATACTTGAAGAATTATTAAAGCAAATTAACGTTTGTAGTTCCTTTTTTCTTACGTCTATGATGTTTTAAAGCGATTTCTTTTTATTGTTGAATAATATTTCACGAACAAAAAATGATACTCTTAAAAAAACTTTCACAAAATACTTTACAAGCTCTTGTAAACATGATATAGTTATAAGGCTTAGAAAATGAGATGATGTTTTCTAGCAAATATAAACCCGAGTAAAAAATGCCTACGGACAGGCAGGGTTGAATGCCGAAGCGTGGTTGAAAAGCCACATTATTGATAGGGTTAAAAGCCTACTTTTATAAGTTGATGTTAGGATATTTGTCCTAATTCATAAATTTTTAGTGTGGTGAAAGCACACGTCATCTTGTGAAACGATCAATAAAGTACGTAATATTTGCTACTAGAGAGTTAGGAAACATCAGGAACAGACATACTCAACAGAAACCAAAATACACACGTCAGAAGATTGCAGAGCAGGTGAAAACCTGCTCTTTTTTCATAAGTCAACCTTTAGTCGCCTTTATCTTTTTGAGGTGCTAAAAATACGGTAAAGGAGTATGTCTTGAAGAAGTTAGATCAAAACCAAGCCCCAATTTACGAGGCCTTGGTCAAGCTACGCAAGAAAAGGATTGTCCCCTTTGATGTGCCAGGTCACAAGCGTGGACGAGGAAATCCAGAACTTGTCGAACTATTAGGGGAAAAATGTGTTGGTATTGATGTTAATTCGATGAAACCATTGGATAATCTTGGTCACCCCATTTCGATTATTCGGGATGCGGAGGAATTAGCTGCGGATGCTTTTGGTGCAGCCCATGCCTTTCTCATGATTGGGGGGACAACTTCATCTGTTCAAACTATGATTCTTTCCACCTGCAAGGCTGGAGATAAGATTATTCTGCCGCGAAATGTCCATAAATCTGCTATCAATGCGTTGGTTCTATGTGGTGCCATTCCCATCTATATCGAGATGAGTGTGGATCCTAAAATCGGCATTGCTTTAGGTCTTGAAAATGACCGTGTTGCGCAGGCAATTAAGGAGCATCCAGATGCCAAGGCTATCCTAATTAACAATCCAACCTATTATGGGATTTGTTCAGACCTTAAGGGATTAACAGAGATGGCTCATAAAGCGGGCATGCTGGTTTTAGTGGATGAAGCCCATGGAGCGCATTTGCATTTTACAGACAAATTGCCATTGTCAGCTATGGACGCTGGAGCTGATATGGCGGCGGTCTCTATGCATAAGTCTGGTGGGAGTTTGACCCAAAGCTCCATTTTACTTATCGGGGAGCAGATGAACCCTGAGTATGTTCGTCAGATTATCAACCTGACCCAGTCTACATCTGCCTCTTACCTACTTATGTCTAGTTTGGATATTTCTCGTCGCAACTTAGCCCTTCGTGGCAAAGAGTCTTTTGAGAAAGTTATTGAGCTATCCGAGTATGCTCGTCGTGAAATCAATGCTATCGGTGGTTACTATGCCTACTCAAAAGAGTTAATAGACGGTGTATCGGTCTGTGATTTTGATGTGACCAAGCTGTCCGTCTACACTCAGGGAATTGGGCTAACAGGGATAGAGGTTTATGATCTCTTGCGAGATGAATACGACATTCAGATCGAGTTTGGGGATATTGGGAATATCTTGGCTTATATTTCAATCGGTGACCGCATCCAAGACATCGAGCGCTTAGTCGGTGCTTTGGCTGACATCAAGAGGCTCTACTCGAGAGATGGGAAGGACTTGATTGCTGGTGAATATATCCAGCCCGAGTTAGTGCTGTCTCCGCAAGAAGCCTTCTATTCCGAGAGAAAAAGTTTAACCTTGGATGATTCTGTTGGACAAGTCTGTGGGGAATTTGTCATGTGTTATCCTCCAGGGATTCCAATCCTAGCACCGGGTGAACGGATTACACGAGAAATTGTGGATTATATCCTATTTGCCAAAGAACGTGGTTGCTCCCTCCAAGGGACGGAAGATCTAGAAGTCAATCACATCAACGTTATTGATAGAAAGGAGAACTAGATGGATTTGTGGTTTTCTGAAGTTCATACTCCAGATGTGAAATTATCCTTGAGAACTGCCAAGCAACTCTATGCTGGAAAAAGTGAATGGCAGGATATCGAAGTCTTGGATACTCCAGCTTTTGGGAAAATACTGATTTTAAATGGGCACGTCTTGTTTTCAGATGCGGATGATTTTGTTTACAACGAAATGACGGTCCACGTTCCCATGGCTATCCACCCAAATCCCAAGAAAGTCTTGGTTATTGGAGGTGGCGACGGTGGTGTTGCCCAAGTTTTGACACTGTATCCTGAACTGGAACAAATCGATATTGTGGAACCGGATGAGATGCTGGTTGAAGTCTGTCGTGAGTATTTCCCAGATTTTGCTGCGGGGCTAGATGATCCTCGTGTTACCATTTACTACCAAAATGGGCTACGTTTTTTGCGAAACTGTGAAGATGACTACGATATTATCATCAACGATGCGACAGATCCATTTGGACATACGGAAGGGCTCTTTACCAAGGAATTTTACGGAAACAGTTACAGAGCCTTGAAAGAGGACGGAATCATGATCTATCAGCATGGGAGTCCCTTCTTTGATGAGGATGAGTCAGCTTGCCGAAGCATGCACCGCAAGGTCAATCAAGCATTTCCAATCAGTCGGGTTTATCAGGCCCATATCCCAACCAGTCCAGCGGGCTATTGGTTGTTTGGATTTGCATCTAAAAAATACCACCCTGTCAAAGATTTTGACAAGGAAGGCTGGAAAAAACGCCAGCTTTTCACAGAATACTACACTGCAAACTTACACGTGGGAGCCTTTATGTTGCCCAAGTACGTAGAAGATATTTTAGAAGAAGAGGAAGGGAAAAAATGAGTCGTTTATTAGTTATTGGATGTGGGGGCGTTGCCCAAGTTGCTATTTCAAAGATTTGCCAAGATAGCGAAACCTTTACAGAGATTATGATTGCTAGCCGTACCAAGTCAAAATGTGATGACTTGAAAGCTAAACTAGAAGGCAAAACAAGTACAAAGATTGAAACAGCTGCTCTTGATGCTGATAATGTCGAAGAAGTCATTGCCTTGATTGAAAGCTACAAGCCAGAAGCTGTTTTGAACGTAGCTTTACCATATCAAGATTTAACAATTATGGACGCTTGTTTGGCAACTGGAGTCCACTATATCGACACAGCTAACTATGAGGCTGAGGATACGGAAGACCCTGAATGGCGAGCTATTTATGAAAAACGTTGCAAGGAGCTTGGTTTTACAGCTTACTTTGACTACTCATGGCAATGGGCTTATCAGGAAAAATTCAAAGAAGCAGGCTTGACTGCTCTTCTTGGTTCTGGTTTCGACCCAGGTGTGACCAGTGTCTTTTCAGCTTATGCTCTCAAACACTATTTTGATGAAATCCACTATATCGACATTCTAGACTGTAATGGTGGTGACCACGGTTATCCATTTGCAACAAACTTTAACCCAGAAATCAACCTCCGCGAGGTTTCTGCGCCAGGTTCTTACTGGGAAGATGGAAAATGGGTCGAAGTCGAAGCTATGTCTATCAAGCGTGAGTATGACTTCCCTCAAGTTGGACAGAAAGACATGTATCTCCTTCACCATGAAGAAATTGAATCATTGGCCAAGAACATTCCCGGTGTCAAACGCATTCGTTTCTTTATGACTTTTGGTCAATCTTATTTAACGCATATGAAATGCTTGGAAAACGTTGGTCTTCTTCGTACGGATGCTATTAACTTTAATGGACAAGACATTGTGCCGATTCAATTCTTGAAAGCCTTGCTTCCTGATCCAGCCAGCCTTGGCCCACGTACAGTTGGAAAAACCAATATCGGCTGTATCTTTAGAGGTGTCAAAGATGGTGTTGAAAAGACCATCTATATCTACAATGTTTGTGACCATCAGGAATGTTACGCAGAAGTTGGTTCACAAGCCATTTCTTACACGACTGGTGTTCCAGCCATGATTGGGACAAAATTGGTTATGAACGGTACTTGGAAACAAGCTGGAGTCTATAACCTTGAAGAATTGGATCCAGATCCATTCATGGAAGCTTTGAATAAGTACGGATTGCCTTGGGTTGTGGTAGAAAACCCACAAATGGTGGACTAATGAAGTTAGAACAAGTACCCACACCAGCCTATGTCATTGACTTGGCCAAGCTAGAAGCAAACTGTCGCATTCTACAATATGTTCAAGAAGAAGCAGGTTGCAAGGTTTTGCTTGCCCAAAAGGCCTATTCCCTCTATAAAACCTATCCCTTGATTAGTCAGTATCTGTCAGGTACGACGGCTAGTGGTCTCTATGAAGCTAAGTTAGCTAGAGAAGAGTTTCCGGGGGAAGTCCATGTCTTTGCACCTGCTTTCAAGGATGCAGACTTGGAGGAATTGCTGGAGATAACGGACCATATCGTCTTCAACTCCGAGAGACAGTTGCGTAAACATGGTGCTCGTTGCCGAGAGGCTGGTATCAGTGTCGGTTTGCGCCTCAACCCTCAGTGTTCAACTCAAGGAGATCACGCGCTCTATGACCCTTGTGCTCCGGGATCTCGGTTTGGAGTTACTTTAAACAAGATACCGAGTGATTTGCTGGACTTGGTGGATGGGCTTCATTTTCACACACTTTGTGAGCAGGGAGCAGATGATTTAGAGACAACTTTGAAAGCTGTAGAAGAACAGTTTGGACCCTATTTGCATCAAGTTAAATGGCTCAATATGGGGGGCGGACACCACATCACCAGAGAAGACTACGATGTGGATTTACTGATTTCAGAAATCAAGCGTATCCGAGAAACTTACAACCTTGAAGTCTATATCGAGCCGGGTGAAGCTATTGCGCTCAATGCGGGTTATCTAGCTACTGAAGTATTGGATATTGTCGAAAACGGTATGGATATTTTGGTTTTAGATGCCTCCGCGACCTGCCATATGCCAGATGTACTTGAAATGCCCTATCGTCCACCTTTGAGAAATGGATTTGAACCGCAGGAAAAATCCCGTACCTATAGACTTTCTTCCAATACCTGTCTGACGGGTGATGTAATTGGTGATTATAGTTTTGAAAATCCAGTCCAAATAGGTGATAGGCTTTATTTTGAAGATATGGCTATTTACTCATTTGTTAAAAATAATACCTTTAACGGTATTGGCTTGCCAAGTCTCTATCTCATGGACGAGCAAGGTGACTGCAGCTTAGTCAAAACCTTCGGCTATCAAGACTTTAAAGGGAGATTATCATGATAGAAACTCCGAAAAAAGCAGGCTATCGTATGCCAGCAGAGTACGAACCCCATCATGGTACCCTCATGATATGGCCGACTCGACCAGGTTCATGGCCCTTCCAAGGAAAGGCGGCTAAAAGAGCTTTTAGCCAGATTATCAAGACCATAGCCCAAGGGGAAAGAGTCTATATTTTGGTGGAGCAGGACCATCTATCTGAAGCCCAATCCTATCTAGGAGACAAGGTTGTTTATTTAGATATTCCTACTAATGATGCCTGGGCGCGTGATACGGGTCCGACTATTCTCATCAATGATAAAAAAGAAAAGTTGGCAGTAGATTGGTCTTTCAATGCCTGGGGTGGGGCTGTTGATGGTCTTTATCAAGATTATGAAGATGATGACCAAGTAGCCAGTCGTTTTGCTGAGGCCTTGGAGATGCCTATTTACGATGCCAAACCTTTTGTACTGGAAGGCGGCACGATCCATAGCGATGGTCAAGGGACCATTCTTGTGACTGAAAGTTGCCTTCTGAGCGCTGGACGCAATCCCCACCTGTCTAAAGAGCAAATCGAAAACACCTTATTAGAGTGCCTTGGCGCTGAAAAAGTTATCTGGCTGCCTTATGGTATTTATCAGGACGAAACCAATGAACATGTTGACAATGTTGCAGCCTTCGTTGGTCCTGCAGAACTTGTCTTGGCTTGGACAGATGATCAAAACGATCCTCAACATGCCATGTCTGCAGCTGACCTTGAGCTTTTAGAAAAAGAAACAGATGCAAAAGGTCGTTCCTTCACAGTTCATAAGCTTCCTATCCCAGCTATTCGTCAGGTTGTCACTAAGGAGGATTTACCAGGCTATACCTATGAAGAAGGGGAAGAGGAGCGTTATGAGGGTGAGCGCCTTGCAGCTTCCTATGTCAATTTTTATATTGCAAACAAGTCTGTCTTAGTGCCCCAGTTTGAGGATGTAAATGACCAAGTGGCCTTAGATATCCTCAGCAAGTGTTTCCCAGACCGTAAAGTTGTCGGAATACCAGCCAGAGATATTCTCTTAGGTGGTGGCAATATCCACTGTATCACCCAACAAATCCCAGAATAGGAGAAAAAGATGAGAAATGTAAGAGTTGCAGCCATTCAGATGCAATGTGCCAAGGATGTGGCAACAAATATTCAAACAGCTGAACGTTTAGTTCGCCAAGCTGCAAAGCAAGGCGCACAAATCATTCTCTTGCCCGAATTGTTTGAACGTCCCTATTTTTGTCAGGAACGACAGTATGACTACTACCAGTATGCCCAGTCCGTGACAGAAAATACAGCCATTCAGCATTTTAAGGAGCTTGCTAAGGAGCTAAAGGTCGTTTTACCCATTAGTTTCTATGAAAAAGATGGCAATGTCTTGTATAACTCTATCGCCGTCATTGATGCTGATGGGGAAGTATTGGGCGTTTATCGAAAGACCCACATACCAGATGACCATTATTACCAAGAAAAGTTTTATTTTACGCCTGGTAACACTGGTTTCAAGGTCTGGGATACTCGCTATGCTAAGATTGGTATCGGTATTTGTTGGGATCAATGGTTCCCTGAAACAGCGCGCTGTCTTGCATTGAATGGTGCTGAATTGCTCTTTTATCCAACCGCCATCGGTTCAGAGCCAATTTTGGATACGGATAGTTGTGGTCACTGGCAACGTACTATGCAAGGACACGCAGCAGCAAATATTGTTCCAGTCATTGCAGCCAATCGTTATGGCTTGGAAGAAGTCACTCCTTGTGAAGAAAATGGGGGACAAAGCTCCAGTCTTAACTTCTACGGTTCCTCCTTTATGACGGATGAAACGGGAGCTATTCTAGAGCAAGCCGAAAGACAAGGAGAAGCTGTTCTGTTAGCAACTTATGACCTTGATAAGGGAGCAAGCGAGCGTCTAAACTGGGGATTGTTTCGAGATAGAAGACCAGAAATGTACCAACGGATTACGAACTAGAAGATACATTTCATAATAAATTTTTGATATTCACGCCTGTCTTACAAAATTGTAAGATAGGCTTTTTAAATGTAAGATAGGTGTACGATTATGCGTGGAAATGTATGCTATACTCTATGTAGATCAAAAAGAAAGAGGTTTATTATGAAAAAATGGAATGCAACTCAGTTGAAGTATCTGATGGTGGCAGTAATGGTTCTAGACCATATCCCTCATATCACAGGAATCGTTTCTCCTCTGTGGGAAGGTATTTTTCACGCTATGACCCGTTGTGTGGGAGTTTGGTTTGCCTATATGGCTATGGAAGGATTCATCCATACTCGAAATCTGAAAGACTATCTCATCCGCCTTTGGAGTTGGGCGCTTATCATGTTTGCTGGAAATAGCCTCCTCAACGCCCTATTTTCCTCTAAGGGAGTAATGGTCACTAATAATATTTTCTTAACTTTGGCCATCGGTGTTACCATGCTTTGGATTGGCTTTCCCAGAAAAGAGTTAGATAAAAAGGAGAAGTTGTGGCGTCGGATTGGAGTTGCTGGGCTTTTGATTTTCGGATGTCTTTTTACTGAGGGTGGCATCACCATGCTACCATTTCTCTTGATTAGTTACTCTTGTCGAAATCGTAAGGGATTGCGAAATCTTCTCTATACTCTCCTTTGGGCCTTCCTGTTAGTGACTTCTATCCATACCTATGATACTTGGTACCAAACCTTGGAAATGATGCTTTACAATTCCGACTGGCTCTTTATCACTGTCTTTCCTTTTATGGCCTTGTATAATGGACAGCGAGGACAAGAAATCAGTTGTAGTAAATATTTCTTTTATATTTTTTACCCAGCTCATCTATGGATTATAACCTTGATTGCTTATTTGGTTAAGTAGATTCAATTTATTAGCTCTTTCTTGCTTAAAATGTGAGAGGAGCTTTTCTGTGCCTGGAATTCCTAACAAAACATGTTATAATAGTTTTAGAAAGGACGAGGTTTATGGCGAGCATTCTTGTAATTGAAGATAATAATGAAATTCAGGAGATTTTAAAAATCCTTCTTACTGAAGAACACGAGGTGATACAAGCCTTTTCTGGCACAGAAGGTATCATGCAATTTGACAAAGGTGGCATTGATCTCGTTCTGCTAGATATCATGCTCCCTGGGAAAAATGGTGACCAAGTCTTGCAAGCCATTCGACAAACTAGTCAGACTCCGGTCATCATGCTCACTGCTTTGGGTGATAAAAAGCTCATCAGCCAATATCTCCTAGATGGTGCCAATGATTATGTAGTAAAACCTTTTGATTTGGACGAAGTCTTTGCCAGAGTCACTGTTCAATTACGCCAAAGTGGTGAACATCAGTCAGAAAACCGCAGGGAAACTGAAAACCTCGTACAAAATTTAAAAAATATCCAGTTTGATGCGGATAGTTTTGAAATAAGTAGCGCAACTGAAACCATTCGCCTTGCAAAGAAAGAGTGCCAGATTCTCCAAATGTTACTCCGGCATCCTAAAAAGATTTTTACCAAGGAAGAACTCTATGAATTAATTTGGGAAGAAAGTTACCTGCCTGGAGATAATACGCTCAACACCCATCTAAGCAATCTCCGTAAAAAACTGCATCAACTGGATCCAAATCACGAATACATTGAAACCATTTGGGGAGTTGGTGTTCGATTAAAAGGAGATAAATAATGAATTACATTTTGATATCAATATTACTCCTTACTAACATTATTTTGGCGATTTCTTTGATTCGCTATCATATAGCAATTAGAGATTTAAGCAGACAAATCGAAGAAAAGATTCGCTCTGGTAGCATGAAGAGGATCGGGATAAACTTCTTTTCAAAGACCATTTTGCGTCTACATAACCAAATTGAGAATCTATTTCAAGAAGTTGAACAGAATCAGCTAATCATGAAGCATGAAAAACGTACCCTAGATATGGCAATCAGTAACATCGCTCATGATATTCGGACACCTTTGACAATCGCTTCAGGATATACTCAGCAACTAATAAAACATCCCGATAATAGTTCAGAAACCTTAAATAAAATAGCCCATCATCAGGATTTGGTTTCCAAACGTTTGGAGGCTCTCCTCGAATACCGTCATTTGATGGAAGGAGCAGTCAAACCGAAACTGGAAGAGCTTGATTTATCAACTTTTATAACGAAAAAGACTTTAGCCTATTACGACGTTTTTCAATCTTCACAGATTGTTCTTGATTTTAATGTTGAACCAGGATTGAAAACGACGACTGATGAGGACTTGCTTGATCGAATTATACAAAACCTCCTTGGAAATGTTCTCAAGCACGGCAAGGAGAAGGCTCGACTTTCTTTGAAAAAGGAAGAAAATAGGCTTATTTTGGAAATTGGTAACCTAGTCAAAAAACCTATCAAGAATATAGACAATCTCAGTAATCGTTTTTATTCTGAAAATATGTCGGATACTGAAGAATCCTCTGGTTTAGGTCTCTATATTACTGAGGAATTAGTTCATCTTCTTGGAGCGGATATGAAGCTAGTTGCTGATGGAGAATGGTTTTCGGTCTTTATCTATTTTTAACAGAAGAAACCTCCTCTATATCCTAGAGGAGGTCCTTTTTATAAGCTTTTCTTCTTGAAAATAATCAGTCCACTGAAAGAGAAGAAAAGTATGACCGTTACGCAAACCGTGATGGTATAGAGAATAGCTTGACTATTAGTAGTCATAGCATAGGCAAAATCTAGAATTAAATATCGTAGAATTTCAATGTCTGGGAAAACAAGCATTGGCACAGAAAGGATGATAGAGCTGACCAAATAACCAATAAATACCGCTAGATAAGAGTGACTAACATAGAGAATGAAGGAAACGATGGAAAGCCAAGCAAGGAGACAAAGGAATTGAAGGGAAATGGTTATCAATAGATTGCTAATAAATCCATTAGGCATGGTCCCAAATCCATTTAAGATAGTTGCTGGAATAAAGGCAATCACAAGACTGGTAATGAGTTGTAAGAGAGCGATACTTGCTAGAACAAAGAATTTAGCAAGGAAAAATTCTGTACGAGAAACGCCGACTGTCAAACTATTTTTATAAAGCTTGCCGATTAGATCAACCCCAAGAACTAAACATACTAGAATAATACAGAGGAAAACGAGGTTTGAGCCGTTATTTGACACGTTGATTAGAGCTTCTATCCCATTCCAACCATGGGTAGGAGTCTCAGGTGGTGCTGTTTGAACGGACATTAGATGTCCTGTAGCGCCAATAGTAGCACCCAGTAACATAAGTATAAAGAGAATGAATTCTGTAATCCAGAATCCTTTGGAGCGGAAAAGACGGTAAAAATCTGCTTGAATGGTATGTATCATGATTTTTCTCCTATTCTACTAATTGTGTGAAGTATTCTTCTAGGTTTTGACGGGCAAAGTATATCTCATCAATAGCAACATCGGCCAAAGTTAGTTGCTTAAGAATCTGTTTGACATCTTGTTCATTACCAAAGATATGGATTTCATTTTCAGGGTTTACAACCTTAAACTGGAGCTGGATTTGTTCTTTCAATACCTGACAAGCTCTTTCTTTGTCGCTTGTTTTAAGCACAATATAATCCTCACTCAGTGTTTCAAATTCCGCTTTACTGATTTCACGGATAATCTTACCTTGATCTAAGATACCAAAGCGATTAGCTAGGAGATAGAGTTCTGACAAGATATGGCTAGATATGAGGATAGTTATGCCTTTTTCTTGATTGAGTCGCTGAATCATGAGACGAAATTCTTTGATTCCTATCGGATCTAGACCGTTAATGGGTTCATCAAGAATCAGGAAATCAGGTTTGGATAGGAGGGCAATGGCGATACCAAGTCTTTGTTTCATTCCTAGCGAGAAATCACGGAAGACTTTTTTACCTGTATCTGACAAACCTACATAATCCAGTGTTTCTTGAATGACTTTATCAGCATTTGGAATATGACGAACCATACAATAATATTTCAGATTCTGGTATGCTGTTAAGTGATTATGGGCTACAGGTGATTCGATAACAGAACCCACTCGAGATAGAGCCTTGGTCCACTCATTTTCCGATTGACTAGAAAAGAGAGAAACTGTACCTTTGTCCACAAACAATAATTGTGTAATGATTTTGATAAGAGTAGTTTTACCTGCTCCATTTTTTCCAATTAGACCATAAATATCTCCCTCTTTTATGGTTAGGCTAAGATCTTGAAGAATAGCTTGTTGGCCGAATTGTTTGGTCAGTCCATGAATTTCGAGTACTGTTTTCATGATTTTCTCCTTTTGATTTTTTTTTCTAACTTTAGTATAAGGTATAGAAATCAAAGAAAGTTCAAGTATTTCTAAAGAGTTTCTAAAGTTTTGTAATTCTAAAAAAAAAAACAAAACCCAGTTGATATGAACTGGGCTTTTTTACTATAAAATATACTTCTCAATCGCGCGAGCAACACCATCTTCTTCATTGCTGGTTGTGACGTCATTGGCTAAGGATTTGACATGGTCGCTAGCATTTCCCATAGCAATGCCAAGTCCTGCAAACTGGAGCATTTCGATATCGTTATTAGCATCGCCCATGGCCATAATTTCTGAGGGCTCGATCTTCAAAATCTGAGCTAGACGTGAAAGAGCAGTAGCCTTGGTAGTTCCAAGTGGCATGGCTTCATAAATGACAGGCTGCGAACGAACTCCACTGAATCGTTGGCAGAGTTCCTTGGCAAAACGCTGCTCAAAATCGTCTGTTTCTTCTTTGGTTCCCAAAAACATACCTTGGAACATCCGATATTTGTCACTAGTGGCTTCCTCAAGGGAAATTTCAGTCAGGTCTGAAAAAACAAGTTTGGCATCATTTTGAACGATTTCATTAGGCTTACCTCCGAGGACAAAATAATGTTCTTCATCAAAAAGAGTCAACTGGACGTCGCTTTTTTCAGCTAGGTCATAGAGGTATTCGATATCAGCTGGGCTGAGTTCTTGCCAGTCAACTAGACTCCAGTCACTAGTCTGGTGAGTTGAACAACCGTTATTGACAATGACATACTCATTCTGGAGGTCAAGGCCAAGTTTTTTGTAATAAGGAAGAACACCGAAAAGCGGGCGACCTGTACAGAGAACCAGTTTGACACCTTTTTCAATGGCCTGATGAATGGCAGTGATGTGGGCTTGTGGGATTTCCTTGGCTTCATTAAGGAGGGTTCCATCCATATCCAAGGCTAGTAGTTTAATCATAAGACTTCCTTTTCTAGGTGTTTTGCTTTTATTATAGCATATAGACTATAAAATGTCTGACAGAATTGTAACATTTCACTTTCCTTTTCTTGAAAAACAAAATAAATTCTTATATAATATGTACACTTAATATTTAAGGAGAAATAATGTCAAAGTATCACTTTAATTCAATTTACAAAAATGATGAAACAGAATCTACAGGTCTTCTTTTCATTAAAGTTTACAACAAATGGGAAAGTAATTTAAAAAGAGTTTTGAAATCGGTTGGCCTCACTTTGCCTCAATTTATCGTTTTAACCTCGCTCTTGTTTTTGAACAATAGAGAGGAATATGTAACGCAAGTTGATATTGCTCGGTTCACTGGTATGGATGTCATGACGGTTTCCCAGATTGTTAGACTACTGGAGAAGAAGAACTACATTAGACGTGATCAGCATCCAAAGGATAGTCGGGCAAAACTGGTCTCAGTGACGAAGTCTGGTGCGGAGAAGGTCAATCATACTTTACCCTTAGTAGAAGGGGTTGATGAAAAATTTTTTGAAAAACTGTCTAACGATAGAGAAGTTTTTAATCGCATGTTAGTAGAGTTGGAGGATAAAAATGCCTAGATATTGGGTTGGAGTTGTTTCAAAGAACCATGTTTTAAGAGGAGTTGAAGGGAATTTTTGTCAGGTCTGTCATGGAAAGGGCGGGCCCTTAAACCGTATGAAAAAAGGAGACTATCTTTTATACTATAGCCCAAAATACGATATGAATGGTCAAGATAAGTTACAGGCTTTTGTGGCCGTAGGTAAAATTATAGACGACAAAGCCTATCAAGTAGAGCAATTTGAAGGATTCTTTCCCTTTAGACGAAATGTCGAGTATTATCAACCGGTCAAAGATTGTTCCATAGAAATAGCCAGACAACATCCTGAATGGAGAGACTATACTTCTCGACTTCGTTATGGACATTTTGAAGTTTCCAAAGACTTTTTCCTCTATATCTTTCAGCATATGAAAGTGGATGATGAAGCATGATTGATTTGCTAGTTAAATGATTGTCAACTAGAATTTTGGATTTGGAGTGTGAAGCGAACTTTGCTATAATAGAGTAAGAAACTTTGATAAACCAAACGAGGCTGAGATGAAATTATTTTATACTGATATTCGGACTTCTTTGACTGAAATTTTAACGAGAGAGGCAGAAGAGCTAGTTGCTACTGGTAAGCGGGTTTTCTACATCGCTCCCAACTCTCTTTCATTTGAAAAGGAACGTGCCGTGCTGGAATGCTTGTCTCAGCAGGCTTCTTTTGCGATTACTGTCACGCGCTTTGCTCAAATGGCTCGTTACCTGGTTTTAAATGACTTGCCGACCAAGACCAGTCTTGATGACATCGGACTTGGAATGGCCTTTTATAAATGCCTTGCTGAACTTGATCCCAAAGAGTTACGAGTTTATGGTGCTATTAAACAAGACCCTCAATTTATCCAGCAGTTGATTGAACTTTATCACGAGATGACAACTGCTCAGATGAGCTTTTTGGACTTGGAAAGTTTGACCGATGAGGACAAGAGAGCAGATTTACTCTTGATTTTCGAGAAAGTAACTGCCTATCTCAATCAAAGCCAGTTGGCTCAGGGAAGTCAACTGTCCCATTTGATTGAGGCTATTGAGAACGATAAGGTAAGTAGTGATTTCAGTCAGATTGCCTTAGTCATTGACGGATTTACCCGTTTTTCTGCTGAGGAAGAACATGTGGTGGATCTGCTCCACCGTAAAGGTGTTGAGATTGTCATTAGTGCTTATGCAAGCAAGAAGGCCTATACCAGTCCGTTCACTGAAGGTAATCTCTATCAAGCCAGTGTGGAATTTCTTCATCATTTGGGGGCAAAATACCAAACACCTGCTCAGGATCGTTCTCAGACTCATGAAAAAATGGATAGTTTTGACAAGGCCTCTCGTTTGCTGGAGTCTTCTTATGACTTTTCAGAACTCGCTTTAGATGTTGATGAGAAAGACCGTGAAAATCTGCACATCTGGTCTTGTTTGACGCAAAAAGAGGAGTTGGAGCTGGTGGCTCGCGCTATTCGTCAGAAATTACATGACCATCCAGAACTGAGTTACAAGAATTTTCGTATTCTCTTGGGGGATGTGGCTTCTTACCAGTTATCACTGAAAACCATTTTTGACCAGTACCAGATTCCTTTCTATCTTGGTAGAAGTGAATCCATGGCTCACCATCCCTTAACCCAGTATGTCGAATCTATTTTGCGTTTGAAACGCTATCGTTTCCGTCAGGAGGATTTGATTAATCTCCTCAGAACTGGTCTGTATACTGACCTTAGCCAAGCGGATATTGATGCTTTTGAGCAATATCTCCGCTATCTTGGCATCAATGGCTTGCCAGCCTTTCAGCAGACCTTTACCAAATCCCACCACGGGAAATTCGATTTGGAACGTTTGAACGCTATTCGTCTGCGCGTTTTGGCACCACTTGAAACCTTATTTGCCAGTCGGAAGCAAAATACTGAAAATCTCTTGCAAAAGTGGAATACTTTTCTAAAAAATGCTGCTTTAAGCAAGCAGATGCAAGAATTGACAGCTACTATGGAAACTCTAGAACAGGAAAGACAAGCCGAAGTTTGGAAGGCTTTCTGCCATGTTTTAGAACAATTTGCGACGGTTTTTGATGGTTCGCAAGTTAGTCTGGAGGACTTCCTAGCCTTGCTCCACTCAGGGATGAGTTTGTCTCAGTATCGCACTATTCCAGCAACAGTAGACACTGTTCTGGTGCAGAGTTACGATTTGATTGCACCACTGACTGCTGACTTTGTCTACGCTATTGGACTGACTCAGGATCATTTACCAAAAATTGCGCAAAACACCAGTCTTTTGACAGACGAAGAAAGACAAAGCCTAAACCAAGCTACTGAAGAGGGAGCGCAATTACTGATTGCAAGCAGTGAAAACCTCAAGAAAAATCGCTATACCATGCTTTCTTTAGTCAATGCTGCCCGTAAACAGTTGGTGTTGTCAGCACCAAGTCTCCTCAATGAAAATGAGAGTAAAGAATCAGCTTATCTTCAAGAGCTGGTCCATTTTGGATTTAGCCGAAGAGAAAAGAGAATGAACCATAAAAATCTTAGCAAAGTAGATATGGGTTCTTATCACAGTCTCTTGTCTAGTCTCGTTGCCTATCATCAGCAGACAGGTTCTAGTGAAAATGAAGAAGATGTGACGTTTGTTAAGGTTCTGGCGCGTGTGATGGGGAAAAAACTAGATCAAAAAGGTCTCACAAATCCAGCTATCCCAACTAGTCCAAGTAGCAAGCCATTAACCAAGGCTACCTTGCAGGCTCTCTATCCAGCTGACAAAGAGTTTTACCTGTCTACGTCTGGTTTGACGGAGTTTTACCGCAATGAATACAGCTATTTCCTCCGTTATGTCTTAGGTTTGCAGGAAGAATTGCGCCTTCGTCCAGATGCTCGCAGTCACGGGAATTTCTTGCACCGTATTTTTGAACGTGCCTTGAAACTACCTGCTGAAAATTCCTTTGACCAACGTCTGGAGCAAGCTATCAAGGAAACCAGCCAAGAACGCGAATTTGAAGCCATTTATCAAGAAAGTTTGGAAGCTCAGTTTACCAAGGAAGTTCTGCTTGATGTCGCGCGAACTACGGGCCACATCCTTCGTCATAATCCAGCCATCGAAACCATCCAAGAGGAAGCAACATTTGGCGGCAAGGACCAGGCCTTTATTCAATTGGAAAATGGTCGCAGTGTTCATGTGCGAGGCAAGGTTGACCGTATTGACCGTTTGAAAGCTGATGGAGCGCTAGGAGTGGTGGACTACAAGTCTAGTCTGACTCAGTTCCAGTTTCCTCATTTCTTTAATGGGCTTAATTCCCAACTGCCCACCTATCTTGCTGCCCTAAAAAGAGAAGGGGAGCAGAACTTTTTCGGTGCCATGTACTTGGAAATGGCTGAGCCTGTCCAATCTTTATTAGCTGTTAAAAGTCTGGCAGGAGCAGTAGCAGAAGCCAGCAAGTCAATGAAATACCAAGGGCTCTTTTTAGAAAAAGAAAGCAGTCATTTGGGTGAGTTTTACAATAAAAATAAGGCCAACCAGCTGACTGATGAGGAGTTTCATCTCTTGCTAGACTACAATGCTCATCTTTACAAGAAAGCAGCTGAGAGGATTTTAGAAGGCCAGTTCGCCATCAATCCATACACAGAGAACGGAAGAAGTATTGCCCCATACGTCCAGCAACATCAGGCAATTACAGGATTTGAAGCCAATTACCATTTGGGTCAAGCTCGTTTCCTAGAAAAGTTAGACCTAGCGGATGGCAAACGTCTGGTCGGAGAAAAACTCAAGCAAGCTTGGTTTGAAAAAATGAGAGAGGAGTTGAATCGATGAAGCCCATTTCCTTTTTAACTGAGGAAGAAATTCAAAAATTGCAAGAAGCAGAAGCGAGTTCGAGCAAGGAACAGAAGAAAACTGCCGAGCAAATCCAAGCTATTTATACTGCTGGGCAAAATATCCTAGTCTCAGCGTCTGCTGGTTCAGGGAAAACCTTTGTTATGGCAGAGCGCATTCTGGACCAATTAGCCCGTGGTGTCGAAATTTCTCAACTCTTTATCTCGACCTTTACCGTCAAGGCTGCCACTGAACTAAAAGAACGTTTGGAGAAAAAAATCAGCCAACAAATCCAAGAAACAGATGATGTTGATCTCAAACAACACTTGGGACGTCAGTTGGCAGATCTGCCAAACGCAGCCATCGGAACCATGGACTCCTTCACACAAAAGTTCCTTGGCAAACATGGCTATCTGATTGATACTGCACCAAATTTCCGTATTCTACAAAATGAAAGTGAACAGTTAATCTTAAAAAACGAAGTTTTTCATCAGGTGTTTGAAGAGCATTACCAAGACGAAAATAAAGAGAAATTTAGTCGTTTGGTGAAGAATTTTGCTGGGAGAGGCAAGGATGAACGAGGTCTGCGCCAGCAAGTCTACAAAATCTATGACTTTCTTCAATCCACCAGCAGTCCACAAAAATGGTTGAGTAACTCTTTCCTCAAAGGGTTTGAAGAAGCTGACTTTGCAAATGAGAAAGACAAACAAATCGAGCAAATCAAACAGGCGCTCTGGGATTTGGAAAGCTTTTTCCGTTGTCATCTGGATAATGATGCCAAGGAGTTTCCAAAAGCTGCCTATTTAGAAGCTGTTCAACAGGTTTTGGATGAAATTAGCTCCTTAAATCAAGAGTCCGATAGCCAGGCTTATCAAGCTGTGCTTGCGCGTATTGTCGCCATCTCTAAGGAAAAAAATGGTCGAGCTCTGGCTAACTCCAGTCGTAAGGCCGATTTGAAACCACTGGCTGATGCCTATAACGATGAGAGAAAGGTCCAGTTTGCTAAACTAGGACAACTGTCAGACCAGATAACCATTCTCGACTATCAAGAGCGTTATCATGAAGATACCTGGGATCTAGCTAAAACCTTCCAAACCTTTATGAGTGATTTTGTGGAGGCTTATCGTGAACGTAAACGCCAAGAAAATGCCTTTGAATTTGCTGATATCAGTCATTACACCATTGAGATTTTAGAGAATTCACCGCAAGTTCGTGAGGCTTATCAGGAGCGCTTCCACGAAGTTATGGTCGATGAGTACCAGGATACCAACCACATTCAAGAACGAATGCTGGAATTGCTGTCGAATGGTCACAATCGCTTTATGGTGGGAGATATCAAGCAGTCCATCTACCGTTTCCGTCAGGCAGATCCCCAGATTTTCAATGAAAAATTTCAACGCTATGCGCAAAATCCTCAAGAAGGAAAGCTGATTTTGCTCAAGGAAAATTTCCGTAGTAGTTCAGAAGTGCTATCAGCAACCAACGATGTATTTGAACGTCTCATGGACCAAGAGGTCGGCGAAATCAACTATGATAGCATGCACCAGCTTGTTTTTGCCAACATCAAACTAACTCCCAATCCTGAGAACAAGGCAGAGTTTCTCCTCTACGACAAGGACGATAGTGGGCAAGAGGAGGAAGAGAGCCAAGCAGAAACGAAACTCACAGGAGAAATGCGCCTAGTTATCAAGGAAATCTTGAAGCTCCATCAAGAAAAAGGTGTAGCCTTCAAAGAAATTGCCCTTTTGACTTCCAGTCGCAGTCGTAATGACCAGATCCTCCTCGCTCTGTCAGAGTACGGAATTCCTGTCAAAACAGACGGGGAGCAAAACAATTATCTCCAATCCCTAGAAGTGCAAGTCATGTTGGACACCCTGCGAGTCATTCACAATCCTCTGCAAGACTATGCCTTGGTAGCACTTATGAAGTCCCCCATGTTTGATTTTGATGAGGACGAGTTGGCACGCTTGTCCCTTCAGAAAGTAGAAGATAAGGTCCAAGAAAATCTCTATGAGAAACTGGTCAATGCTCAAAAACAGGCAACAAGCCAGAAAGAGTTAATTCACACAGAACTAGCTGAAAAACTCAATCAATTCATGGATATCTTGGATTCTTGGCGCTTATATGCCAAAACCCACTCTCTCTATGACTTGATTTGGAAGATTTATAATGACCGTTTTTATTATGACTATGTTGGGGCTTTGCCAAATGGCCCTGCTAGACAGGCCAATCTCTATGCCCTAGCGCTACGTGCTGACCAGTTTGAAAAGAGTAATTTTAAGGGATTGTCGCGTTTTATACGTATGATTGACCAAGTCCTAGAAGCCCAGCACGATCTCGCAAGTGTAGCCGTCGCACCGCCTAAAGATGCTGTGGAACTCATGACTATTCACAAGAGTAAAGGGCTAGAGTTCCCTTATGTCTTTATCCTCAACATGGATCAGGACTTCAACAAGCAAGACTCAATGTCAGACGTCATTCTCAGCCGTCAAAATGGGCTTGGTGTCAAATACATTGCCAAAGTGGAAACAGGAGCAGTGGAAGCACACTATCCTAAAACCATCAAACTTTCCATTCCTAGTCTAACTTATATCCAGAATGAGAAAGAACTGCAACTGGCTAGCTATTCAGAGCAGATGCGTCTGCTGTATGTTGCCATGACGAGGGCGGAGAGAAAACTTTATCTTGTCGGTAAGGGGTCTCGTGAAAAGCTAGAAGCCAAGGAATACCCAGCAGCAAATAACGGAAAATTAGATAGCAATACCAGACTGCAAGCAAGAAATTTCCAAGATTGGGTCTGGGCTATCAGTAAAGTATTTACCAAGGACAATCTCAACTTTAGCTATCGTTTTGTTGGTGAAGACCAGTTGACTAGAGAAGCTATCGGGGAGTTGGAAAACAGGAGTCCTCTACAAGATAGCTCTCAATCAAGCAACCGTCAGTCAGAGACTATCAAAGAAGCTCTGGAAATGCTGAAAGAGGTGGAAGTTTATAATACTCTTCACCGTGCAGCCATTGAACTACCAAGTGTTCAAACCCCAAGCCAAATCAAGAAATTCTACGAACCCGTTATGGATATGGAAGGGGTAGAAATTACGAACCAAACCAAATCACCAGAGAAGAAAATCAGCTTTGATTTACCAGATTTTTCAACTAAAGAAAAGGTAACAGGAGCTGAGATTGGTAGTGCCACTCACGAACTCATGCAGAGAATTGACCTCAGCCAGCGACCAACGCTTGCTAGCCTGACAGAAACTCTCAAACAAGTTCAAACCAGCCCAGGTGTCAGAGATAAGATCAATCTTTCTAAAATCCTAGCTTTCTTTGACACACCACTTGGTCAGGAGATTCTCGCTAATACCGACCATCTCTACCGCGAGCAACCTTTCTCCATGCTCAAAAAAGATCAAAAGAGTAAGGAAGACTTTGTTGTTCGTGGGATCTTGGACGGCTATCTACTTTATGAGGACAGAATTATTCTTTTCGACTATAAGACAGACCGTTACGATCAACCAATTCAACTCATAGACCGCTATCGTGGTCAGTTAGCCCTATACGGAGAGGCTTTATCTAGAGCCTATTCGATTGAAAACATTGAAAAATACTTGATTTTGCTCGGCAAAGACGAGGTTCAAGTTGTAAAAGTATAACCTAGAAAGGAGACCTCATGACACTTCCAGTTAGAAAATCCCTTCATGATGCAGTTTTACAAGCTTCAAAAGCTGATACTTGGGATCAAGCTACCAAGGAATGGAATGAAGTTTCCTTGATCTTTAATGGCATTGGCCGTAGTAATTGTGTCTGCGGGAATGCCATAAAATACGCCTACGAACTCTTTAATGGTGTCACAGGCCAACGCCTCTTTCCAATCGGTAGTGACTGCGTCCGTCATTTTCATCGTATTATCCTCGATCAGCAACTGGAAGAGGAAGACAAGCTTCTCAGAAAACTTGAAAACCTAACCAGAAAGGCTCAGAAAAAGGAAAAAATCAAGGTCAATAAAAGCGACTTTGACGAACGACTTTTAAAATGGTTTTGGGAAAAAGGTGTTTTCAAAGCCAATCGTGGCAATCATTTTGCTCCTGAGAGAGACTATCAGCTCTTCCTAGAGGTCTTTCAAGGCGGAAGTTGGACCAAGGCAGAGCCAAAGAAGAAGGCTCGTATGGAAGAAGTGCTGGAAAAGTGTATCAAACCTTTTCTACTTGGTAAGACCGATGAACAACTCTACCTTGTCAAACTAGGCAAGGAGAAAATCGACTACGAGCAGCATCTACGGATTCAAGCAGAGAAAGAACGCAAGAAAAGAGATAAAATCGCCAAGCAATACGCTGACAACCTCATTCTTGCCATGGGACCTGCAGAACGAGCCTATCAAGATTACTTTGGCTTTACAGAAACCTTGACCCAAGAAGAACGAAAATGGGAAAAAATCCTCTTTGGAAAAAATAGAGACGAACGGGCTATCAAGGTTAAACAAAACCAAAAGGAGTTGGAAAAGGATCAGCGAATTGCAAATCAAGATCCTATTGAACGAAAGCAGAAGCAGACTTGGCTTCTTAATTCCTATTTTCGGGATTTGCCTGATGAAAAAGCTAGATTTTCTCGGCTTCTATTAGAATATCGAAAAAGTGGAGAAGTACTCTTTTCAGATGAATACTTATCTGAGCATCTCATCGATTTTTTCTACAAGATGAAAGCCTTTGAGTTTGAAATTGCACCAGAACAAGTCCGCGATTTTCTAAAAGAATGCCTTCAGGCAGAACATCTATCATCTGCACAAGAAAGTTGGACTAGAGGGATTCTCCTCAATTGTCTTCATCCGTTTTTAGATAGGTTACTCATATAGAAAAAATCCTACCTTGTCTATGCATGGTAGGATTTAAGTATCACCAAATATGTACTGGTAAAGTTGGACGACTTTCTGAAAACACTGCGTGTCCATTCTTGTTATTTTTTGAGCATTACGCATCCGAAAATCAAAGGTATACAGTTGAAATGGATTGACAGCGCCATCTACCTTGTCCGACGAGACAGGAACGAGCAAGCCTTTTTCTGCCAAACGACGTTGGCCGTGAGTGATAGGACAGACAGCCACAAAACCAGTTTGCAAGGCATATTCTCTCCTAGAAACGACCAAGGCAGGTCGCCGTTTCTGGATTTCTCGACCGACTGATGGATCAAAGTCCAGCCAAATGATATCCTGCTTTTCAGGAATATAGTCAGATTTCGCTATCAAGTGACCTTACCCCTTCAAAATCATTTGTCATTCTCAAATCAGTAATCCCATCAAAAGGATCTTTCAGTTTTGGAGCTAAGACAATGACTCCGTCAATCCCTTTGTAGACAACCATTTCTTGACCTTCTGTCATCCCCAAATTTTTAGGAATAGTCACAGTGAGAGAATTCCCTACCTTCCGAGTCTTTACTGTATTCATCGCTCTACCTCCACGAATTAGTATACACTAAGTATATACCTGTTAGCAAAAAAAGTCAAGTAAATCGTGACTGGCATCAAGGATGTTTCGTACCTATACTATTTGTCATTTATTGTGGTCAAAGCCTGTGCAAAAGTTCCTCATTTATGATAGAATAGGTAGTAAGAAAGAAAACGTTTTTACTACGTTTTTTTTAGTCGGAAGGGGAAAATATTATGGCTACTATTCAATGGTTTCCGGGTCACATGTCTAAGGCTCGGCGGCAAGTTCAGGAGAATCTTAAGTTTGTTGATTTTGTGACGATTTTGGTGGATGCTCGGCTACCTTTATCTAGTCAAAATCCTATGTTAACCAAGATTGTGGGGGATAAACCTAAACTCTTGATTTTAAATAAGGCGGATCTTGCTGATCCTGCAATGACCAAAGAATGGCGTCAGTATTTTGAATCACAGGGAATCCAAACTCTGGCTATCAATTCCAAAGAGCAAGTGACTGTAAAAGTTGTTACTGATGCTGCTAAAAAGCTCATGGCTGATAAGATTGCACGCCAGAAAGAACGCGGTATTAAGATCGAAACCTTGCGGACTATGATTATCGGAATTCCAAATGCCGGCAAGTCAACTCTCATGAACCGTTTGGCTGGGAAAAAGATTGCGGTTGTCGGCAATAAACCAGGTGTTACCAAAGGACAACAGTGGCTCAAAACCAATAAAGACCTTGAAATTTTAGACACGCCAGGTATTCTATGGCCTAAATTTGAAGACGAAACCGTCGCTTTGAAACTAGCCCTGACAGGAGCCATTAAAGACCAGTTGCTTCCTATGGATGAAGTGACCATTTTTGGTCTCAATTATTTCAAAAAACATTATCCAGAAAAGCTAGCTGAACGCTTCAAACAAATGAAGATAGAAGAAGAAGCACCTGTTATCATCATGGATATGACCCGTGCCCTTGGTTTCCGAGACGACTACGACCGCTTTTACAGCCTCTTCGTCAAGGAAGTTCGTGATGGAAAGCTCGGCAACTACACCTTAGATACATTGGACGACATCGATGACGACGATTAAAGAAATCAAAGAACTTCTTGCTACTGTCAAAGACTTAGACAATCCCCTTTTTCTTGAACTGGAAAAAGATAGCCGAACTGGAGTTCAAAAGGAAATCATCAAACGGAAAAAAGCTATTCAGTCTGAACTCGAGGAAAATCTTCGTCTAGAAAACATGCTTTCCTATGAAAAAGAGCTTTACAAGCAAGGAGTGACCTTAATAGCAGGTGTTGATGAGGTCGGCCGTGGTCCTCTGGCTGGACCCGTAGTCGCTGCAGCTGTTATTTTACCTAAAAATTGTAAGATTAAAGGCCTCAACGATAGTAAAAAAATCCCCAAAAAGAAACATCTGGAAATTTATCATGCTGTTCAAGACCAAGCCTTAGCAATCGGCATTGGAATCATGGATAATCAAATCATCGACCAAGTCAATATCTATGAAGCAACCAAACTAGCCATGAAAGAAGCAATCTCCCAGCTCAATCCGCAACCTGAGCACCTCTTGATAGATGCCATGAAACTGGAGTTACCAATTTCACAAACCTCCATTATCAAAGGAGATGCCAACTCCCTCTCCATCGCAGCTGCATCTATAGTGGCCAAGGTGACACGGGATGAATTGATGAAAGAATATGATCAGCAATATCCTGGATATGATTTTACAGCTAATGCAGGCTATGGAACAGCTAAACACCTAGAAGGACTGGAAAAATTAGGTGTCACCCCAATTCACCGAACCAGTTTTGAACCAGTCAAAACACTGGTTTCAACTAAGAAAGACAAGTAAGAGGAAATGATTATGGAGGAACGGTCAGAAACACTCAGTTCCAAGAAAGAATTTGCCTTTGCCTCAAGCACCATATTATCCCAAGTTGGGCGAGGAATTATTGTTGGTCTCGTCGTCGGGCTAATCGTCGGATCCTTTCGTTTCTTAATCGAAAAGGGCTTCCACCTGCTACAAGGACTCTATCAAGATCAAGCGCACCTAGTGCGCAATCTTTTTATCATTGGTCTATTTTATTTAATAGTTTGCTGGCTTAGTGCGAAACTAACTCGGTCAGAAAAAGATATCAAGGGTTCAGGAATTCCTCAAGTCGAAGCCGAACTAAAGGGACTCATGACTCTTAACTGGTGGAGTGTTCTCTGGAAGAAATATGTATTAGGAATTCTTGCTATTGCCAGTGGCCTTATGCTAGGTCGAGAAGGGCCAAGCATTCAACTTGGAGCAGTTGGTGGTAAAGGTATTGCCAAGTGGCTCAAATCTAGCCCAGTAGAGGAACGTTCCCTGATTGCCAGTGGAGCTGCTGCAGGTTTAGCCGCTGCCTTTAATGCACCGATAGCAGGTCTCCTCTTTGTTGTAGAAGAAGTCTATCACCATTTTTCCCGCTTTTTCTGGGTCTCAACTCTAGCAGCCAGTCTCGTAGCAAACTTTGTTTCTCTGCTCATATTTGGCCTAACACCCGTACTGGATATGCCAGACAACATTCCTCTCATGACCCTAGACCAGTATTGGATTTACCTCTTTATGGGAGTTTTTCTCGGACTTTCTGGTTTTCTCTATGAGAAGGCTGTACTCAATGTTGGTCGAATTTATGACTGGATTGGTCAAAAAATCCATTTGGATAAAGCTTATTATCCAATCCTAGCCTTTATCCTTATCATACCAGTCGGGATTTTCTTGCCACAAATCCTTGGTGGTGGAAATCAGCTTGTTCTTTCCCTAACTGAGCAAGATTTTAGTTTCCAGGTTTTATTAGCTTACTTTTTGATTCGCTTTATTTGGAGCATGATTAGCTATGGAAGTGGCCTCCCAGGAGGAATTTTCCTTCCCATTCTGGCGCTTGGTTCCTTACTTGGTGCCCTAGTTGGTGTCATTTGTGTCAACCTTGGGCTTGTCAGTCAGGAGCAATTCCCTATATTTGTCATTCTGGGAATGAGTGGCTACTTTGGGGCAATTTCCAAGGCTCCCTTAACTGCCATGATCCTCGTAACTGAGATGGTTGGAGATATTCGCAACCTCATGCCACTTGGATTGGTAACCCTAGTTGCCTATATCATCATGGATTTACTTAAAGGTGCGCCAGTCTATGAGGCCATGCTAGAAAAAATGTTACCAGAAGAAGCAACAGACGAAGGAGAAGTCACCCTCATAGAAATCCCTGTGTCTGACAAAATCGCTGGAAAACAGGTTCACGAACTCAACTTGCCACATAACGTACTCATCACCACCCAAGTCCATAATGGCAAGAGCCAAACAGTTAACGGCTCAACTAGAATGTATCTGGGTGATATGATTCACTTGGTGATTCCAAAAAGTGAAATTGGAAAAGTCAAAGATTTGTTGTTATAAGTTCCGTTTACATAATTTATTTTACGTAAAATATTATTGAAAGGATTCTCAATGAAAAGAAATAAGGCAATTGCGGTATATTTGCTAGGCACATTTAGCCAAATAGTATCAGTTTGTCTCCTTTTCTTTCTCTCGAATCATTTTTCTGTTCAGTCTAATCTATTATCTATTTTAGGAATCTTTCTAGGTGGCATTTCTTCAGCTCTTTGGGGAATAATTGTTGCAAATCACTATTTTCATATTCATTTTAAGAAGATTGTTAACGATTTTTTTAACATTCATACCAGTTACAAACATTATTTATTATCTTTTTTCCTTATTGTCCTTGATTTTTCTTTTCTAATGTTTCGTGGGCAAATAGTAGAATTTAACTGGTATCTCCCATTTTTGATGTTCTTCAAATTTATTGTCTTTGGCGGTATAGAAGAGATTGGATGGCGATATGTTTTTCAACCAATTTTACAAGAAAAGTTGCCATATTTTTACTCAACAATCTTAACCTTTTTCAGCTGGGCGCTTTGGCATCTGTTGTTCTTTTACATAGATGGCTCCCTAGCAACACTGCAAACTCTACCGTTTTTATTTGGATTGCTGACGAATTCTTTCATACTCTCAGCTCTTTATATCAAAACAAAGAATCTCTGGATTTGCGTTATGACACATTCGATCATTAATGTCTTGTCTCAGATAACAATAGATACTAATCGATACGAAACCTACCTAATCAAAATTTTCGTCATCTTGGTATCCTGCTATATGGTAATACATAAAAAAGATGAGTATAATCGGTATGAATAAAATTAATATAAATCTTCAAAACCAAATCAAAAAAGATTTGGTTTTTTAAGAATTAGAAATCTAATTTTCAGTATATAGTATGATTTTTACCCCCTACTTTGTAAAGAATGATTAGAATATTGTATAATAAGAAAAAGGAGAAAAGCATAAATGAATAATTCTGGAATTAAAAAAAGTCATACAAGAATACTAATCATTTTGTTACTCGCAACCATCACAGCAGGAGCTATTTTTATGTTTTCTATGTTTGGGAAATCCCAAGAAGAACGTCGAAATAGAGAGTATGAAGTTAGTTTGGTAAATGCCTTAAAGAATTCATATGAAGGGATTGAGGAGATTAAGATTTCCAATCCAGAATATACAACTCCTCCAGGTTCGTGGTCTTGTGATGTAGAAATCAAATTTAATGATGAAAGAAAAACTAAGTATAGGATAGGCCATGGACTCCATGATAAAAAGAATTATCAAGGATCATTGACCAATGAGAAAAGGCAATTCCTTAACAATTACAAAGGAGTGACCGACTTAAAAGTAATTGTTACATATTCAGATAATAGCATGGGAGAACAATGATGACATTTTCCTATACAGATGAGCAGTTAAACAATTTGAATCGGGATTATGCTGTATATAGTGTAAATCTTGAATTCGCTAAGCGTAACGGTAGGACTTATGTCAATTCAAATCTCATTGAAAATATATCTCCTGATGATTTAGAAAAAACCAACACCATAACTACCTCAGATGGTCAAGAATTCCGTGTTGTTGCCACTAAGTCTGACCCAGTAACGGGATTTGATGTTTGATGCAGTATCTGTGACAATTGGCTTGATTTTCTCTATTCTACTGTTATTTATCTTTAAATCATAGTAGAATAGAGAAAAGGAGAAAAGCTTAAATGAATATTTCTGGAATGAAAAAAAGCCGTAAAAAGCTACTAATCGTTTTGTCAATCGCAATTATCACAGCAGGTGGTATTTTTATGTTTAGTATGTTAGGGAAATCTCAAGAAGCGCGTCGGAATAGAGAGTATGAAGTTAGTTTGGTTGAAACTTTAAAAGATAGTTATGAGGGTATTGAAGAAATTAGATTTTCTAATGCAAACTACACAAATCCTCCAGGAAGCTGGACTTGCGTAGTTGAACTATTTTTTAATGAGAGAAGCATAAAATATAAAATTAATTATTCAAAAAATGATAAACGTATTTCTGATGTATCCTTAGAAAGAGAGAATAGAAAAGAGGACCGAGAATTTTTAAATAGTCACTTGGGTAAGACTAGTAAACTCACAAAAATTATTTATTCAGATGGTTCAGAAGGAGAATATTAATGGTATACACTTATACTGATAAACAACTCAATGAGTTAAATCACGGAAAAAATGTTTATAGTGTAAATTCTGAATATGCTGAGAGGAGTGGAGATAACAATGAGTAAAGACAGATTAAGAAAAAGCTATAAACCATTATTCATAGTTTTACTACTCGCAACCATCACAGCAGGAGGTGTTTTTATGTTTAGGTTGTTAGGAAAATCCCAAGAAGAACATCGGAATAGAGAGTATGAAGTTAGTTTGGTAAACGCCTTAAAGAATTCCTATGAAGGGATAGAAGAGATCAAAATTTCTAATCCAGAATATACAACCCCTCCAGGCGACTGGTCTTGTGATGTAAATATTCTATTTTCAGATAAAGTAAAAATAGAATACCGTGTAGGCCACTCTTTAAATGACGTTGAAAATTATAATGGTTTTGTTAATGGAAAAACAAATAAAGAAATAAACGACCAGTGGGAAATATTGAATTCTCATAAAGGGAAAACAACATCTTTAGTTACTATATATTATTCGGATAAAGAAAAAGGAGTACAGTAGTAGTTTTTACTTATACAGATAAACAACTTAATGAATTAGATCAAGGGAAAAATGTATACAGTGTCAATGATGAATATGCTGAGATAAAGAGGAAATGATAATGAGTAAAGACAGATTAAGAAAAAGCTATAAACCATTATTCATAGTTTTACTACTCGCAACCATCACAGCAGGAGGTGTTTTTATGTTTAGGTTGTTAGGAAAATCTCAAGAAGAACGTCGAAATAGAGAGTATGAAGTTAGTTTGGTAAATGCCTTGAAGAATTCTTATCAAGGGATTGAGGAGGTAACGATTACGAATCCATCGTACAGATCAATTCCTTCAGACGCTTGGGGGGCGGATGTGAAACTAAAATTTTTTGATGGAACATCTAAAGAACATGTTTTAGCTTTTGATATAAACTCGAATAAAATTAGGATTGGAGTATATAATAAGGATGATGAAGAATTTCAACATTTTTTAAATTCTAGGCGAGGTTGTACTAAGTCAAAAGTTAAAGTTAAATATTCGAATGGTTCAGAAGGGGAGCTATGATGAATAAATACGTGTATACAGACAAACAACTTAATGAATTGAATCAAGGTCCGAATGTTTACAGTGTTAATACTGAGTTCGCACAGCGTAAAGAAAACCGAACAAATATTGTTCTGCTAAATCAGATAACGAGTTAAAAAAGGTGAAATCAACACTATAACCACCTCCGATGGTCAAGAATTCCGTGTCGTTGCGAATAAGTCTGACCCAGTATCGGAATTTGATGCAGTATCTGTGACAATTGGCTTGATTTTCTCTATTCTACTGTTATTTATCTTTAAATTATAGTAGAATAGAGAAAAGGAGAAAAGCTTAAATGAACAATTCCAGCACTAAAAAAAATCACAAAAGATTACTAATCGTTTTGTCACTCGCAATTATCACAGCAGGAGGTATATTTATGTTTAGCATGTTAGGGAAGTCTCAAGAGGAACGTCGGAATAGAGAGTATGAAGTTAGTTTGGTGAATGCTTTAAAAAATTCTTACCAAGGGATTGAGGAGATTAAGATTACGGAACCTTATTATAGTGAGAAACCAGGATCATGGTCTTGTGATATTGAAATAAAGTTCAGTGATAATCAAATGATAACTTATGGAATTAATCACAGATTAACTTATAAAGAAAACCACGATGGCCTTATGAAAGGAAATACTGATGAAGAAATTAATCAACAATGGTTAAAACTAAAAAAACACATTGGTAAAACAGAATCTACTGTATTAGTGCAATATTCAAATGGTGAAACAGGAGAACAATAATGACATTTAATTATACTGATAATCAATTGAATAATTTAAATCAAGATTTTGCTGTTTATAGTGTTAATAAAGAATTTTCAGATAGAAATAAAAAGAAATTTGTGACAGCTATTCCAAAAAATGAAAATGAAACCAACACTATAACCACCTCCGATGGTCAAGAATTCCGTGTTGTTGCCACTAAGTCTGACATTGAAACAGGTTTTGATGGGCTGGCAGTTGCACCTATTGTTAACGGCAAACCAGATTATAAAAATGTAGCTGTGATTGCTGCTGGAACGGACCCTGATAGTCCTGTGAATAAAAGTATGTTTGTTTCACGTGATGTCAATAGTGCGATAATTGCAAAAAAAATGTATTTATCACCACAATATAAGGTTGCAGATCAATTTGTTAAAGAAATTATGGATGATCCCAGATATGAAGTTAGCCAACTATCTGGCTATTCACAAGGATCTTACATGCTGAAGGTGGGAGCTAAATACCACATACCTACAACTACATTTAATGCTTGGTTTAAATACGGTGCGCTCACACTGGAAGAAAAAGCATTTATTGAAAATAATCCAGCTATGTTTATTGATTACCGTAGAAAACATGATGACGTAGTACGTTGGAATGATTTCAATCACCCTGAATGGTATTCTGGTATAACTGACTCTATGCCTAGTACGATTCACTGGCTTGATGGTTCGAGTCATAAAATTGGTGACTGGGAGTTTGATCCTGCAACTGGTCAACTTGTAGATGGCAAAGGAGGGAAACCCTTAATCAGTGGCGTTTATCGAGCCTATGCCAACAGTCTCCGAGGAATGGCTCATTACAAGGACTTGAAATCAAAATGGTCATCAGGTGGTATTAGTAGTTCTGAGGAAATATACTTAGATGCAGCTCAAGGTTCTATCCTATCATCATCTATGGCTACAGCAGCAAGAACTGGAGCTGATGAAGTGAGCGCCTTAGCCAAAAAAGCCAATCAAGAATTACAAGAAATTTGGTCAAAAATCGATTTTACAAGCTACACAGCATTAGCTCCCTATGAGGTTGATGCCATTTTTGCTAGTCAAGGTATTACTCAAGCACAGTTTATCGATACGTTTCAGACAGAGACAAATCAAACAGCTACTAAGATGAATGCTTCCGCCCAAGCATTTGAACAGTTAGACAAACAATTACAGAATGTCATTGAAAAAACAGTAGCAACAGACACACAATTTGCCAAGGAGTTCAGACAATGGAAAGAAAAGATGTGAAATGGGAGGAAATTAGAGAGAAAGAGAGAGAACTGTTTAATCTAGAAGAACAATATTATCAACAAAAGAAAGAACTCGATGATAAAGCACTCGATTTAAACGAACGAAATGCAAATTTAGAAAAACTGATGTCTGATGAAGTTGATAAAATGTATCAAGTCTTGAGAAAATTTTCATCAACTGCTGATGATGTTAGAGACTACTTTACAGAAATAGAAAATCTGAGACACTTTTCGGAACAAGTATACCGAGAACATAGAATTAAACTCGAAAATGAGAGAGAAAAAAACGATAACGAGTTTCGCAAAAAAAGAAATGAATTAGAGGAAGAATTTCACAAACTAAGGAGAGATTATGCAAGCACCAATGAATGAATACTACACAGATGAAGAATATCAATATGCACTGAAACAAATGTATCGAATGATGGAAAGAAACCGAATCATTGCGGAAGCAAAGATAGCAATAACAGCAAAAAATAAATTAAAAGAAAACTTTAGTAAGACAGCTAAGAAAATTGCTACAGAAACCAAATCAACTATCACAAGCATAAACAGCCAAATGGACACTGCAATACGAGGAAAAGTTCGCAAGAGTCTTGAAGAAAAGATTCCTAATATGTTACTCAAGTATGATGAAATTTAATAAAATGGTTCAGAGTGAATGGGATAAAGTTAGATATTTTAAAAGTTTCTTATATCATCTTTCCGAAAAACTATAATTTTCTTGAAAAATATATGAGTCTATGCTATACTACTAGTAGACTTAATTATGGAGAAAATACATGAAACGTGAGATTTTACTGGAACGAATCGACAAACTAAAACAAATCATGCCCTGGTATGTTCTGGAATACTACCAATCCAAGCTTGCTGTGCCCTACAGTTTTACAACCTTGTACGAATATCTCAAGGAATACGATCGATTTTTCAGCTGGGTTTTAGAGTCTGGAATTTCAAATGCTGATAAAATGTCTGATATTCCTTTATCTGTCTTGGAAAATATGTCTAAGAAAGATATGGAAGCTTTTATCCTATATCTACGTGAACGTCCATTGCTGAATGCTAATACAACCAAGCAAGGTGTATCTCAGACGACCATCAATCGGACCTTATCAGCACTTTCTAGTCTTTACAAGTATCTAACAGAGGAGGTTGAAAACGACCTGGGAGAACCCTATTTCTATCGTAATGTAATGAAGAAAGTTTCAACCAAGAAAAAGAAAGAAACACTTGCTGCTAGAGCTGAAAACATCAAGCAAAAACTCTTTCTAGGTGATGAAACAGAAGGTTTTCTAACTTATATCGATCAGGAGTACCCACAACAGCTCTCAAATCGCGCTCTCTCATCATTTAATAAGAACAAAGAACGTGATTTGGCCATTATTGCCCTTCTCCTAGCGTCTGGTGTCCGCTTATCTGAAGCTGTTAATCTAGATCTAAGAGACCTCAATCTCAAAATGATGGTGATCGATGTCACTCGAAAAGGGGGGAAACGTGATTCTGTCAATGTCGCTGCTTTTGCTAAGCCTTACCTAGAGAATTATCTAGCCATTCGAAATCAACGCTATAAGACGGAAAAGACAGATACAGCTCTCTTTTTGACCTTATATCGAGGCGTTCCCAATCGTATTGATGCTTCTAGTGTTGAAAAGATGGTTGCTAAGTACTCTGAGGACTTCAAAGTCCGTGTAACTCCACACAAACTACGCCATACCCTGGCGACTAGGCTCTATGATGCTACTAAATCGCAAGTTTTGGTCAGCCATCAGCTAGGACATGCCAGTACACAAGTCACTGACCTCTATACCCATATCGTCAATGATGAACAAAAGAATGCTTTAGATAGTTTATGATTGTTACATATTATAAATTATGTAAAGCAACTATTGCTAAAAAACGAAAGACCAATTCCTTTATCTTTCGTTTTTTATTTATTTAAACTCAATCCAGTAGTTACGGTGAGGCTCTATAATTACTGGTTTACCCCAAAAGGCTTGCAGATAGGCTAGATTTGCTGGGCTTACTGGTTTTTTTGAATCATTGTACTGCTCAGCACTCTCTTTAGTTAGAAAACATTTTACTGCTTCATAAGAAGTACCATCAGCTGATTCTCTTTCGATTCCCATATACGAAATTTCGTCACCATTTTTAAGATCGTCAGTTAACAGTTTACCAATAAAGAACACTGTCTTATCTTTCATAAATTCATAAGCCTTACTATGTTCTAGTCGGTTATTCGCTGCAGCATACATAATACAAAAACTATCAACAATGTCCTTCAAAGACATTAAGTCCCCTTTGTTTACTTTGATTTCATCGGGGAGAAGACCGCCAATTATAAGATTTTGAAAATGGGCTTGCTGGATTACATTATCTAAAGCCATTCCTAAAGGTATTTGAACAGCTTGGTATCCTAAAGGTTGAAGCTCTTTGTATTTCTTATCATAATGTTCTTGTGTGATGCTTATATTTAAACTTTCAGTTTGATAAATTTCTTCATTTCTATAGAAAGCAACAACATTGCGGTCTAACTGTTCAAATAGATTAAGACTTTCTACTGGAATTTCTAACATTAATGAATAACTCCTTTTCATTTTTCATCTCTATTATAATCTAATCAGCATGATTATTAAGTTTAACCCTAATAAAAGAATCCATCATAAATGGATTCTTTTTCCTTACCCCACTACTGCTTCAGCGATTTCTTCACGGCTAATACCAGCAAAGTAGCGTGTGATGTCAATAGTTTCTAGTGACTTGAGGACATCTTCACGTTCGTATTTCACTCCACGGAGGACATCTTCTACAGCTGCAACGTCCTCGATACCAAAGAAGTCCCCATAGATCTTGATATCTTGGATTTTTGATTCAATGACGTTGGCAAAAACTTCGACCTTACCACTGGTGAATTTTGTTCCACGACGGACGTTAAATTCAGGTGATTTACCGTAGTTCCAGTTCCAAGTACCGAACTTGGTATCCTTGATACGATTGATTTCAGCCAATTCTTGCTCAGAAAAAACGTATTCAGTCATCTCTGGGTACTCTTTTTTCATGTATTCCAAGAGCAAATCACGGAATTCTTCAACTGTGATTTTTTCTGGCAATTCATTGACAATATTTGTTACACGGGCACGAACGGATTTCACACCTTTTGATTCAAATTTGTCTTTTGAAACCTTGAGGGCATTAGCAAGGACTGATAAATCAACGTCAAAGAGCAAGCAACCGTGGTGCATGATACGCCCATTGATATAGGCTTGGGCATTGCCACAGAATTTTTTTCCATCAATCTCAAGGTCATTACGGCCTGTAAATTCAGCTTTAACACCAAGTTGAGCCAAGGTATTGATTACTGGAGTTGAAAAACTCTTAAAGTCAAAGGCACGGTTTTCATCTTCTTTTGAGATGATTGTGTAGTTGAGGTTGTTTAGATCGTGGTAAACAGCTCCACCACCACTGATACGGCGGACTACCTCAATGCCATTTTCTCGAACATAATCACGGTTGATTTCTTCGATAGTATTCTGGTGACGCCCAACAATGATAGATGGCTTGTTAATCCAAAGTAGGAAGATTTGATCTTCATCCAAAAGATGTTTAAAGGCATATTCTTCCAAGGCGATATTAAAGGCAGTGTCGTTTGAATGATTGATAATATATTTCATAGTATTTCCAAAAATTTAGTTTTTAAATTCTGTACATAGCAATCCAATTTTCTAAAGTGGTAAAAAGAAATGTAACGTGTTATCGTTACATTTCTCGGAAAAATTGAGACAAGAGGCTCAATTTTTAGGCATGGAACTCTAATAGAGGTCGCTGACGTCCGTACTACTTTAAGAAAATTTAGTTGAAAATCTTATTTATTTTTTCTTAGGTGAATGGATAGCCATTCCTAAAACATCCGCAAATGCTTCGTACATCACTTCAGAGTATGTTGGATGTCCGTGGATGGTCTTAAGCATTTCTTCAACAGTGATTTCCATTTCAATAATGCTTGACGCTTCGTTGATCAATTCTGCAGCTGCAGGACCGATGATATGGACACCAAGGATTTCTCCGTATTTCTTATCTGCAATGACTTTAACGAAACCTTGAGCTGCATCAGAAGCAATAGCACGTCCGTTTGCTGCAAAGTTGAATTTACCGATAGCAACATCGTATTTCTCACGAGCTTGCTCTTCTGTTAAACCTACTGCTGCTACTTCAGGAAGAGTGTAAATGGCTGCAGGAGTCAAGTTGAGTTTCGCTACGACGTGGTTCCCTTTAAGCGCGTTTTCAGCGGCAACTTCACCCATACGGAAGGCTGCGTGAGCCAACATCTTGGTACCATTGATATCACCTGGTGCATAGATACCTGGAACAGAAGTTTCCATGTATTCGTTGACCTTGATACGACCACGGTCTAACTCAAACTCAACTTCTCCGATTCCTTCAAGATCTGGAACACGACCGATTGAAAGAAGGGCTTTATTTGCGATGATATCATCTTTTCCTTCAACTTTAATACGAAGTTGACCATTTTCCTCGATGATTTCTTGCAGTTTTGTACCTGTTAAGATGGTCATTCCTTTACGTTCAAGGATCAAGCGAAGGTTCTTAGAAACTTCAGCATCCATAGCTGGAACGATACGGTCCATCATTTCGATAACAGTTACTTTTGAACCAAATGTCATGAAGGCTTGACCAAGTTCGATACCGACAACTCCACCACCGATGATAACAAGGCTTTCTGGAACTTCGTTCATTTCAAGAATGTCGTCACTTGTCATCACGAGTGAAGATTCCATACCAGGAACATTGATCTTGCTGACTTTTGAACCACCAGCAAGGATGATTTTCTTGGTTTCAAGCAATTCTGAACCATTTACCAAGACGTCCTTATCTTTAGTGATAGTACCAACACCCTTATGAACTGTAACTCCGTAGCTGCGAAGAAGACCCGCAACGCCACCAACCAAAGTATTGACAACCTTAGATTTTGTCTCTAAAAGTTTATCCATATCTACAGTGAAGTTTGGATTTTCGATGACGATACCTCGGTTTGCTGCATGACCGATATTTTCGATGATTTCAGCATTGTGAAGGTAGGTCTTCGTTGGGATACAGCCACGGTTCAAACACGTTCCACCGAGTTCAGATTTCTCAACAAGGGCAACCTTCCCACCGAGTTGGGCAGCTTTAATGGCTGCAACATAACCAGCAGGACCTCCACCAATCACAACGATATCAAAGGCATCATCGCTCTTACCATCGTCGTTTGAGGCACTAGCTGCAGGTGCAGGTTTTGATTCTGGCGCAGCTGCGCCAGCTGTTGGGATGTTTTCCCCTTCTTCTCCAAGGTAACCGATAACTTCAGTTACTGGAACAGTTTCACCATCTCCTTTAAGGATGGCAATCAAGTATCCATCTTCTTCGGCTTCCAATTCCATGCTGACTTTGTCAGTCATGATTTCCAAAAGGATTTCTCCTTCTTTTACAAATTCACCGACTTTTTTATTCCATTGGACAATTTGTCCTTCTGTCATATCTACGCCGGCTTTTGGCATAATTACTTCTAAGGCCATGTCTTACTTCCTTCTAAATCTCTAAAATAACAATAGCTGACTTAAACCAACATTGAGATCGGATTCTCAATCAAGGCTTTCAAGTCTTTCATAAACTTAGCACCAGCCATACCATCTACAACACGGTGGTCAATAGTTAAACCAAGGCTCATGATTGGTCGGATAACAATCTCACCATTGACAACTACAGGTTTCTCGACTGTTGAGCTTACCCCGAGGATTGCTGAGTTGGGTTGGTTAATAATCGGACCAAAGGACTGAACACCAAACATTCCCAAGTTACTAATTGTGAAGGTTGAGTTTTGTAACTCACTTGGAGCCAATTTGCCATCCAAGGTACGACCAATCACGTCTTTAAAGGCTACTACTAACTCTGACAAGCTCATTTTTTCAGCATTGTAAACAACTGGTGTCATTAGACCGTTATCCATACCAACCGCCATCGCAAGGTTGACATAGTTATGAGTGATAATGGTCTTGCCGTCTTCTGTCAATGAAGCGTTGATGTATGGGTGTTTCATCAATGTTTTCACAACAGCGAGTGAAAGAAGGTCTGTTACAGTAGTCTTCTTACCAGTCGCTTCCATAATCGGATCAAGAACCTTCTTACGAAGGGCCAGCATTTCAGTCATATCAACTTCATAGTTGAGTGTGAAAGTTGGCGCAGTTAGGTAAGATTCAACCATACGTTGCGCGATAACCTTACGCATTGGTGTCATTGGAATACGCTCAATCTCACCATAAGGAGTGATATTGTCTGGAACTTCTTCCACTTTTTCGATTTGAGCAGGAGACTTGATGGTGTCGTTTTCGATATTTTCAGGAAGCAAGGCCAAAACGTCCTTCTTCATGATCTTACCACGATGACCCGTTCCTTGGATTTCCTGCCAAGCAATGTTATGTTCGAGGGCAATTCGTTTTGCAAGTGGCGAAATGCGAACCACGTTTGTGTCTTTATAAGTTTCCACGTCTTCTTTGTGGACACGACCGTTTGCACCTGAGCCAGAAACGTCGTAGAGGTTGATCCCTAGATCATTCGCTAACTTTCTAGCCGCAGGAGTCGCTCTTAGCTTGTCATCAGCCATGACCTCTCCAATTCTATACTAAGATATTTAGGACGAAAAGAGTTCTGCACCTAAAAGATACAAAGTTTCTCGTCTTTTTTATTTTATTTACATAACTTATATTATGTATTATTCTTTGTTATATGTCTTACGGATTGCTTCCTTGATGCTTTCAACTGTTGGAATCATTGCATTTTCTAAATTTTGTGCGTAAGGCATTGGCACATCCTCTCCGGCGCAACGGCGGATTGGTGCGTCTAGATAATCAAATGCTTCTGATTCTGAAATAATAGCTGAAATCTCTCCGATATAGCCACTTGTTTTGTGAGCATCGTTGACAAGCACCACCTTACCAGTCTTCTTCACTGAGTTAATGATGATATCCTTATCAAGCGGAATGAGGGTACGTGGGTCCACAATTTCAACTGAAATTCCCTCTTCTGCTAATTCTTCAGCAGCTTGAACCACACGACGAAGCATTTTACCATAAGTAACGACTGTTACATCTGTACCTTCACGTTTGATTTCACCAACTCCAAGTGGGATTGTGTAGTCTGGATCAACTGGAACTTCCCCTTTTTGGTTAAATTCTGACTTGTATTCAAGGATGATAACAGGGTTGTTATCACGGATAGAAGACTTGAGCAGTCCTTTCATGTCAGCAGGCGTACCTGGAGCTACAACCTTGAGTCCTGGAATGTGAGTGAACCAAGACTCTAGTGATTGCGAGTGCTGAGCCGCAGAACCAACTCCATTACCAGCTGCACAACGGACAGTCATTGGAACCTGACCTTTCCCACCAAACATATAACGTGTTTTAGCAGCTTGGTTGACGATATTGTCCATGGCAATAACCGAGAAGTCCATGAAGGTCATATCGACAATTGGACGAAGTCCTGTCATGGCTGCTCCTGCTGCTGCTCCCGAGATGGCAGCTTCAGAAATCGGACAGTCACGGACACGTTCTGGACCAAATTCTTCGAGCATTCCAACAGAAGTTCCGAAGTCTCCACCGAAGACACCGACGTCTTCTCCCATCAAGAATACATTTTCATCGCGACGCATTTCCTCAGACATAGCAAGGATAATGGTGTCGCGGAACGACATTGTTTTTGTTTCCATTTTTATCTCTTTCTCCTTAGTCTGCGTAAATATCTTCAAATGCTGATTCTAGTGGTGGGAATGGGCTTTCTTCTGCAAATTTAACAGAAGCTTCTACTGCTTCCTTGACTTGTGCTTGAATTTCTTCCAATTCTTCTGCACTTGCAATATTGTTTTCAATGAGGTATTTGCGAAGGTTTTCGATTGGGTCTTTTTGTTTCCACAATTCCACTTCTTCACGAGTACGATATTTACCAGGGTCAGATGATGAGTGACCAAGCCAGCGATAGGTTACACTTTCGATCAAGACTGGGCCATTGCCACCACGAACATGGTCTACAGCTTTCTTAAATCCTTCATAGACATCGATGACATTGTTTCCATCTTCGATAAACATTCCAGGAATTCCATAAGCAGCGCTACGTTGATGGATATGCTCCACATTGGTCATTTTCTTGATATCCGCAGAAATCCCATAACCGTTGTTAATGCAGTAGAAAATAACAGGAAGTTTCCAAATAGAAGCCATATTCACTGCTTCGTGGAAAACACCTTCGTTGGTCGCGCCATCTCCAAAGAAGCAGACAACGATTTTACCAGTATGTTGCATTTGTTGACTGAGGGCTGCACCGACAGCGATTCCCATACCACCACCAACGATACCATTGGCACCGAGGTTCCCAGCATCCAGGTCAGCGATGTGCATAGAACCACCTTTTCCTTTACAGGTTCCAGTGTATTTTCCAAGGATTTCAGCCATCATTCCATTGAGGTCAATTCCTTTGGCAATAGCCTGTCCATGGCCACGGTGGTTGGAAGTAATCAGGTCATCTGGGTTGAGAGCCAACATCGCTCCAACGTTAGCAGCTTCCTCTCCAACAGAAAAGTGAGTCATACCGGGAACTTTTCCCTTTTTCACTAACTGAGCAATTTTTAAGTCCATGCGACGGATTTCTTCCATCTTACGGAACATCTCTAGCAAAAGATTTTTATCTAAAGTTGACATAATCTTGCCTTTCTAACTTTGTACTTACCTTACTATTTTACCTTTTTTAGTATACGCTGTCAAAGTATATGGTTAATAAAATTTCACAATATAAAAAAATAAATCCCTGTTAAAACAGGGATTCTCTCTAGTTAGAGTATTTTTTCACAAAGTCGTTTTTCAGGATAATTTCTTAAAATTAGCTCAATCTTTTCATTACAGTTTTCAAACGCCATTGGTACAAACAACCAGAAACAATCAAGCTGGCAATTAACCCAATCCAGTAGGCAAATGCCCCTAAGGCAGTTGCTTGATCTAGTAGATATCCTAGTGGTATCGCTACTCCCCAATATCCAATTAAGCCAAGATAGAAAGGAACGATAGTGTCCTTATACCCTCTTAAAATTCCTTGGAGCGGAGCCGCAAAGGTATCAGCTAATTGGAAAAAGAGACTGTAGGTTAGAAATACAGCAGTTGTTTCAATGAACTGAGAGTCATTCCCATATAGACTTGCTACACGATCTCTAAAAATGTAGAGGAAGGATAGGGTAAGACAAGCAAAAATAAGGGCTGTTATTCTCCCCAGACGAGCATAGGTTTTTGCATCCTCAAAACGTTTAGCCCCCACCTCGTAAGACACAACAATCGCCATAGCAGAGGAAATACTCATGGGAAAAGCATACATGAGAGTTGAGAAGTTCATGGCTGACTGGTGACTAGCGATGATGAGCGATGAAAACTTAGCCATGATTAGTCCCACCACGGAGAATATAGCTACTTCAGCAAATACGGTTCCTCCGATTGGTAGACCTAATCGAACACCTTCCTTGATTTTATCTATATTGAGTGGAATGCGTTTTTCAAGATGTAACGCTTTTAATCTTTTTTGTTTGAACAAAACAAGAAGAGAAATCCCCAATAAAACCCAATATGCTAGAGAAGTTCCTAGCCCTGCTCCTGCGCCACCAAGCTCTGGAAAACCAAGGACTCCATATATCAAGAGATAGTTAAAACCACTATTTAGCGGAAGTAATAGGAGCATCAGGTACATAGATAGCTTGGTCAAACCAAGAGAATCTAACAATGACCGAATAACACTAAAAAGCAACAAGGGAATAATCCCGATAGACAAATACCAAAGATAAGAAACTGCAACTACCGCCACTTGAGCTTCTAGTCCAATATGGTTTAAGACAGGCGGTGAAAAGAATATTACCATGCCAAGCAAGACCAAAGACAACCCGAAAGCCAAGTAGATGAATTGGTAAAAGTCAGATGCCACTTCTTCCTTTTTGCCTCGTCCCAGATGATGGCCTATGATGGGAACCATGGCCGAAACAATCCCTGTTAAAAAAGTAAAGAAAGGATTCCATAGACTAGTTGCAGTTGATACTCCCGCCAAATCCATGGTATTGTACTGCCCAGTCATGGTTGTATCGACAAAAGAGGCAGAATAATTAGCAAACTGATAAATCAGGATAGGAAAAAATATCTTAAGAAATAAAATAAACTTATCTTTAAATTGATGGGTTGGATACATGAACGCTCTCTATTCTTTTCAATTTAAGAGCAGAGTCCCATCTAGTTTTGGTAGACGATTTGTCCCTTACAGATAGTATACTTGACCTGCCCTTTTAAAGTTTCACCGATAAATGGTGAATTAGCTGCTTTTGAAGCAAAGTGTGAGTCCACAAGGCGATCAGCCTTGGCATCAAAGATAGTGATATCCGCTGGACCATTCTCAGCCAAGTAACCAGCTTCAAAGTTGTAAAGTTTGGCTGGATTGACAGTCATTTTTTCAAGCAATTCCATCAAGCTCAACTCACCAGCTTCCACCAAATAAGTCAAACCAAGAGAAAGAGAGGTTTCCAAGCCAGTCATACCAGATGGCGCTTTGGTGATATCTTCTACATTTTTCTCATCTGCATGGTGAGGCGCGTGGTCTGTTGCGATAACTGTGATAACACCTGACTTGAGACCTTCGATAACAGCACGACGGTCTGATTCCAAACGAAGTGGCGGATTCATCTTAGCATTGCTTCCTTGAGTTAAAAGAAGAGCTTCTGTCTTAGAGAAATGTTGTGGCGCTACTTCTGCTGTGACCTGCGCACCTAGTCCTTGAGCAAACTCTACTACCTTGACACTTTCTTCCTTAGACAAATGCTGGATGTGAACATGGGCCTTGGTTGCGTAGGCAATCATGACATCACGCGCAATCATGGCGTATTCTGCCACCCCTGTCGCACCACAGATTTTGAAGTGGTCTTTAGCGATGTTTTCGTTGAAACCAAGAATTCCATTCAAACCAGGATCTTCCTCGTGAAGACAAACAAAGGTACCTAGTTTCTTGGCAGTTTCCATGGCTTCCTTGACAACTTTACTACTTTCAAGTGGAATACCGTCATCAGAAAAACCAACGGCTCCAGCTTCCAAAAGTGCCTTAAAGTCTGTCAAGTCTTGGCCATTAAAATTTTTAGTAATGGTCGCAACCGTCTTGACATTGATTTGTTCCTTGGCAGCAGATTGGAGAACTTCTTGCAAAGTTTCCACATCCGAGATGGTTGGACTAGTATTAGCCATCATGACGACAGTTGTAAATCCACCTGCAGCAGCAGCTAGGGCGCCCGTATGGATGTCTTCTTTGTGGGTTTGACCTGGTTCACGGAAATGAACATGGATATCAACCAGTCCAGGCGCAACCACAAGACCAGTAGCGTCGATCACTTCTGCTCCTTCTTCCTTAATTCCAGGGGCAATTTTGACAATTTTTCCATCTTGGACCAAAACATCACAGACTTGATCCAACCCAGACTTAGGATCCATGACACGACCATTTTTGATTAGTAACATAGCTCTACTCCTTTATTCATAAAAATCAACTTGGGTATCCAACAATTTATCCCCATCATACACAAACTTAGCTGAAAAGAAGGGTTTGTCCTCTAAAAGCCACTCAACAAAGGTGTGATCCCCTTCCCAAGTCGGCTTGCTCAAGACTTCATCATAGGGAACCCATTCTAAGGTTCCCTCATTGCAGTCAATCAAGTCACCCTCAAACTCCGTCACCTTAAAAACATAGGTGTACCAGTCTAAATCTGGTGTGAATTCTGGAAAAGTGATAACACCTTTTAGAACCGGCTTGGCTTTGAGCCCTGTTTCTTCGAGGATTTCACGCGCTGCACATTCCTGTGGAGTCTCACCTCGCTCTAGCTTACCACCCACACCAATCCATTTGCCTTCGTGGACATCATTGGGCTTCTTATTACGATGGAGCATGAGCAGTTCTTTTCCGTTATCAATGTAGCAAATAGTCGCTAACTGAGGCATATTATCTCCTTATCTAAGCCAATCGATTGGCTCTTGTCCTGTCTCTCTTAAGAATGCATTAGCCTTGGAAAAAGGCTTGGAACCCCAAAATCCTCTGTAAACTGATAAAGGACTAGGATGGGCTGATTCGATAATCAAGTGGTGAGGATTGGTAACCAAGGCCTTCTTCTTGCGTGCATAAGCACCCCAGAGTACAAAGACTACAGGTCTGTCTAGATTATTGACAACCCGAATCACAGCATCTGTAAAAGGCTCCCATATCTGTCCAGCATGACCATTGGCCTGGCCAGCAGGAACGGTCAAGCAAGCATTGAGAAGTAAGACTCCTTGCTCAGCCCAAGACGTTAAATCATGGGACTTCTTAGCTCCGATGTCATCTGACAATTCTTTCAAGATATTTTGCAAGGATGGCGGGGCTGGGATAGAGTCAGGTACAGAAAAACTTAAGCCCTGCGCCTGACCTGGCCCGTGATAGGGGTCTTGCCCTAAAATCACCACCTTAACCTCTTCCAGAGGTGTAGTCAAGAGAGCCTGAAAAACTTTTTTCTTAGGTGGATAAACAGTTCCCTGAGCATAGACCTGTTCCATAAATTGATTGATTTTCCCAAAATAACCTTCAGGTAATTGCTCCTTAATCAAAGCATGCCAAGACGAATGTTGCATCTTTTTCTCCTTTACCGTATCCATCTAAAAGCACGTTTTAATTCATCTATACCATTCTCAAAAAAGCATAGACCGTGTGCAAGTATAATCTTATCAGGTTTCCAGTTTAACATGCGGTAAAAGGAAACCTTTGCATCTATTTGTCTCCTAAAAAAAGTCATACGATAATCGATAGGAGTTTGTCCATCAGGAGCTGTTACACGGGCTAAACGATAGATTATTCTTCGGATTGGACTAGCTATCTTTTCCGGTTCAAAATTCTCTATAAGGTCCGTTACAATGAGTGTTTTAGTCGATTTATGAAAAAACACCACTTCTTCAATCACAGAACTTCCCTTAAAAATAAGTTGATCAATCTCATCAGACCATAAGTCAGGAGACTCATCTGCTAAGGGAGAATCAAATTCTACCTTGACATTCTGACTTTTCACTCTCTCTTCAACTCCTGGACTAGACCATGTTTGCGCATGAGGATATCTTTTTTTCCAATCTGCAATATAGGCATAGTGAATCTTATTTGGAGAAATCAGGTAAGCGACTCTGCCCAAAGCATCCAGTTCAGTAAAGAGCTCCTCGTTTGGCGCGATTGGAGAATGAATCCAAAGTTTTCCATCGTTTAACTTTATCACTGTCATACGTGTCTGAAAAGGTAGTTTGAAGACCTTCATATCCATTTGTATCAAGTCACCATCTGCTATCCAGATATTTTGATCAACTTCCTTTAGTGTATACAATGGTTCATAAAGAGAAAGTTCTGGTCTTGCCATCGTTTACTATTCCTTCGTTTTTACTGCTTCTATTATAGCAAAAAGTGGCTATCTAAACCACTTTTTACAGTTCTTATATATACTGTTATTGACCCTATTATTTGACATTACTATTCACAGTATCAATCAGCCATTAAAAACTTTTCGATTGTATCAATAGAATAGGAAAGTTGATTATTTACAGACATCATCCGTTCAAGATTAGCGTCCATATAGTAGAGTTCAGATAAACCACCCCTAGGGAGAAAGAGTGAATAGTGGATATTCATCTTCTCTCGAGTACTTAACTCTATATGATTACTTATGATATACTTTAACTGTTTTAAAGAATTTACTTGAGCAACCACACCTTTTAACTGATACTGCTCGATGAGGTTTAGTAAATTGTCAATCTCTTCAATGACTTTAGTTTCCATATCATCCCCTCTTAGGAAAAGCACTAGATAGTATCCAAACAATCTAGTAAGTCTTGGTAAGAATGAACTTCGTAAGTCGGCTGGGCTTGCGACTCATTTTCTAAATGATGGGGATTGTACCAGATAGTATCGATCCCAGCATTATTGCCACCTTGAATATCAGCTGTTAGGGAATCTCCAATCATCAGCGTCTTTTCTTTATCAAATCCAGTTATCTTTTGACCAATTTTTTCATAGAACAGTGCGTCAGGTTTTTGTGTTTGCAACTGTTCAGAGATAAAGACTTGGTTGAAATAGGGAGCCAGACCAGATTGAGCCAAACGACCTGTCTGGATAGCAATAATCCCATTTGTCGCAGCATACAAATCATAATCACGCTTGATGAGGCTGTCCAAGAGTTCATGAGCGCCCGAAAGAGTTTGTCCCTGCTGGGCGAGATAAAACTGGTAACGCTGGGCAAGTATAACACCGTCCTTCTCCAGTCCAAAATGAGCAAATAAACGAGAAAAGCGCGTGTTAACCAGTTCTTGTTTGCTGATTTTCTTCAGCTCCAATTCCTTCCAGAGAGCCTTGTTCATAGGAACGTAATAGTCTTTATAAGCCTGAACATCTGCAACTCCTTCTTCTTTTAGAAGTTGCGTCAAAGCCACATCCTCAGCAGCATCAAAATCAAGCAAGGTGTGGTCAAGGTCGAAGAGTAGAAATTTGTAGGACAATTTGAAGTTTTCCTTTCTAAGATAAACAACTTTTACTTCATTCGGTTGTTTAATGTAAAAAATTAAACGTGGTAAAGTATAACAAAAATAATAGTTCCAATTGATTAACTAACTCATACTATTCTAGTCAAGTTTATTGTAGAAAAATCTTCTATAAATTCGAGCAATAGTCAAAATGAATACAGAAACTACCCCTATAATAGTTAAAACTGATTTCCCCACACCTGTATCATCATTTATTATGTAAGTGTGAAATAAAGGTGCTAGACCTAGCAAAACATATAAGATGTAGAAAGCTAATTTTATCTCACCAATACCAGTAATAAAATGTTTCATTTAAATATTCTCCTTTTAATTGAATATGATTAGGACATAATACTAACAAATAATCGTCAACTGCGTTTACAGCACTTTGTTACCTTGAAAAGGTATCCTTTCTCTACCTGATTTGATTTTAAAGAGAACTAAGATTTAACCATCTTTATCTCACTTCTTATTTTTTAATAATTCATACTCTTTTTCATTGAGTTTATAGCCATACAAATTGATACTATTTTATTCTTCACAGAGTATATAGGTAGCGATACTATCGAATAGAGAAACGCTGAAAAAAAGAAGCAAGAAATACTCAGTACTGCTAATTAACAGCACTCTTAATGACAAAAATAGATAGGCACCCCACACAATGGTATGTGCTTTACGCATTGATTCTAGATTACTCATCTACCTACTCCTAAATCTATTTTTAGTTCACATTCTCTTTCCAACAAGTCACAAACGTTTCATGATATTTCCTTCTTCTACATTAGGTAGAGTTCAAATACATTTTTTGCAAGTGAAAATACAATTGTTATTAGGAGACGTAAAATATCTTTTCATCCCTCTTCTATACTCATATAAAAGGTATCAATTTAATGATAAGGCTTTCTTTGACTTTAGACTACCATAAAACAAGGAATCTTTCAACAAAATTCATTGGTAAACTACTATCCTATACAATTGACAGCCTAAATCTTTCAGAATAGAACAATCCTAACTATCGAATGCCCTAACTTCATAAATATCTTTGTAATTCTAGACCTAGAATTCCTATAAACTAAATGTTTTCGCACTATTCTAAGCCATTGATTGCCTTAAATTTTAATTTTTAAAGAATTCTAAATCTAGAATAGTCCCATCACAATCAGTTTTGATTGATTCACAATTTAGAAACACTCTAGCTTTACTCCTGTTAAAATAAAAAGGAACTGCATAAAGCAATCCCTTTCTGATTTTGAAATTATTTACTTAAAATTTGATAGTTGAGATAATCAATAGCCCACCTATAAAAAGAGTTATAGTAAAATTCCTTATTTATTGATTTCAAGCTCCGAAAACTGTGTATGAATAACTGACAGTTCTGCTCCAGCCTGAAGAAGAGCAGCTGCAGTATAGGCACCTTCTACAATTGGAACCCTGTTGATGATGATACTTTTATCACTGAAATCAGCCACCATTTCTAAGTTCATTTTAGCAGAACCTAGGTCAAAAAAAGCTAATAAAGTATCTGCTGGATTTTCAGAAACAACCCTATCTACTTGATCAAAACTTGTTCCAATTCCTCCGTCCTCGGTTCCTCCTACATAAGTAATCGGGACATCTTTTGCTACTTCACTAATCAGTTCAACAAGACCTTGTGCAATGTGTTTGGAATGTGAAACGATAACAAGACCAATACTTCCCATTAAACCACCTCAGTTTCTAAAAGAGCAGTAAAGAGTAATCCTGATGAAAATGATCCTGGATCAATATGTCCAAGAGAACGTTCTCCTAAATAAGATGCTCTTCCTTTAGTTGCAAGTAAATCTTTGGTAGCATTCACTACCTGATCAATAACCTCTTGAGTCAACTGGCCATCAGACAAGGCCGCAATAACAGGAGTCCAAACATCAACCATTGTCTTTTCTCCAACTTCTGCTTTCCCACGTTTGACAATCATATCCAAACCACTTTGTAAGATTTCTTCTAATTTCGAATTTGAATCAGCCTTGGCCATGCCCATAAAAGCAGAGCCATA